>CAZMDE010000065.1:5720-7576 GCA_964564355.1 uncultured Bacteroidales bacterium
TGTGCGGATGAAGGGACTCGAACCCCCACGTCTTACGACACAAGATCCTAAGTCTTGCGCGGCTACCAGTTACGCCACATCCGCGTATATGAGTCTGCAAAATTAGTTTTTTTTATTAATAACTGATTTTATTTCATCAGTCATTGTTAAAAATGTTTTTCTCTAATTGATAAGTTTATTTATTTTTGCCAGCTAATTTCAGAACCTGACTCATATGAAAAAAACTCTTAACTTAATTTTATTTATTGCCTTGATATTTGTAATGTCAACCTGTAAAAAAGACAGCAATGATGAATCTAAAGCACCCGTACTAACTACCGCCAACGTCACATCAGTTACCCAAACATCAGCTACAAGTGGTGGAGCAATTACATCTGATGGCGGATCAACTGTAACTGCAAGTGGTATATGCTGGAGTACAGGCTCAAGCCCTGTTATAACTGATAATAAAACTTCTGATGGCACATTAACAGGCAGCTTTGCAAGTAATATGACCGGGTTACAGCCAGGTAAAACTTATTATGTAAGGGCTTACGCTACAAACGGCACAGGAACTGGTTATGGGAATGCTATTCCATTTACAACTACACAAAATCAAACAAGTACAGTAACCGACATTGATGGAAATGTTTACAATACAATAAAAATCGGCAATCAATGGTGGATGGCACAAAATTTAAAAGTTAAAAAATACCGTAATAACAATGCTTTATTAACTAAAACAGATAATACTGAATGGATGCAATTAACTGAAGGAGCATACTGCAATTATAATAATGATGTTAATAATGCAAACATTTATGGTCATATTTACAATTGGAAGGCTGCAACTGATAGCCGTAATTTATGTCCCAATGGCTGGCATATGCCATCTGATGATGAATGGAAAGAACTTGAAATGGCTTTGGGTATGAGTCAATTCGAAGCTGATAAACTCGGATGGTGTGGTACTAACGAGGGAGGTAAAATGAAAGAAGCTGGAACAACACATTGGCAAAGCCCTAACACAGGAGCAAACAATAGCAGTGGTTTTTCAGCTTTGCCTGGCGGTAGTCGCGGTGGCAATAGTAGCGATGGTTCATTCACCCTTTTGGGTAGCTCAGGTGGCTGGTGGTCTTCTACTCCTGTCAGTACAGATCGCGCTTATGTGCGTATACTAAACTATAATATTCAAACCGTTAACAGAAATTCCGACTATTTAAAATCTTTCGGTTTGTCCGTTAGATGCGTTAAAGACTAAGTTAACTATTTGTTCTTCTTTAGCATTAGGTTATTCCGGATTGATTTTCATTTGTAAGGAATTCTATATTTTATTCCAAAGTTGATTTCTTTACAATATTTTTGCAGGTTATAACAATGATGGAAATTATAATTGCATTTATACTGGTTAACCTGATTACAATAGTAATTATCCCTTTTTTAAGCTCAAAATGGAAAGGGATAGTAACAGTTTTATCCGTTTTTTTAATCGCAGTATTAAGCAGTGTTTTAGCAATAACCTCGTTTCTTCCAACTTCCAACTCCTTACTCCCAACTCAGTTCTCTTTGCCCGGTTCTGTTGTAACAGGTGAAATCCCAATAAGAATTGATGCCTTGTCTGCATGGTTTATTCTTATCTTTAATTTCACTTTGTTGACAGGAGCTGTTTATGGTTTGTTTTACATGAAAAATTACAGGGAACAAAAAGCAAATCTTTCCTTGCATTGCATTTCATATATTTTAGTTCATTCAGCATTAATCAGCATTACCGTTTTGCAGAACAGTCTTGCGTTTCTTCTGGCATGGGAAATAATGGCTTTATCGTCTTTTGTTCTTATTATTTTTGAACATAACAAACAGCAAACAATTAAAGCAGG
>CAZMDE010000065.1:7676-10192 GCA_964564355.1 uncultured Bacteroidales bacterium
GTTATGTCCGGAGTCATAATAAAAGTAGGCATATATGGTATTTTAAGGGTGCTTCTGCTGATTAAATGCGATTATACAACAATAGGTTATTTCATTCTTATTATTTCTGTAATTTCTGGAGTTTACGGGGTTATGCTTGCAATAATTCAGCATAACCTCAAAAAGCTGCTTGCTTATCACAGCATAGAAAACATTGGAATCATAGGCATTGGTATAGGCTTGGGTTGCATTGGCTTGGGTACGGGAAATACAACTCTTGCTATACTAGGTTTTGCAGGGGCTTTGCTGCATACGCTGAATCATTCTTTATTCAAATCACTTTTATTTTATGCTGCAGGAAATGTTTACCAGTCCACTCATACTATGAACATTGAGCAATTGGGAGGCATAATAAAGCGTATGCCGCATACAGCTTTTTTGTTTCTCATTGCATCTCTTGCTATCTGCGGTCTGCCTCCGTTTAATGGTTTTGTTTCAGAGTTCCTTATATATTTCGGATTGTTTAACGGAATACAATCTGCTTCATTCGGATTCTTATTTGCTTTAATTTTCTCACTCTTCTGCCTGGTGTTGATTGGAGGATTGGCAATGTTGTGTTTTACAAAAGCATTTGGTGTTGCATTTCAAGGATTACCGAGAAATGAGTTACATAATACATCTGAAGAAGCAGGACCAGGGAAACTGATACCTATGTATGCTATTGCTGCTTTTATATTACTTATAGGTATTTTTCCTGAAACATTTATTAAGTTGCTCTTACAACCTGTGAATTTGTTTGTCAGTTCTCAACCCTCAATGCTTAGTCCTCAATTAACAGGAATTAGTTCTTCAATAGCTATGATAGGTTTATGCTCATTTGCATTGATTATTCTATCAGCCTTAATTTTTGCTATTCGCAAAAGAGTTACAATCTCTAAGCCTCAAACCATAGAACCTACATGGGGCTGTGGTTATGTTGCACCCAATAATAAAATGCAATATACTGCCACATCATATATTAGAACTTATAGAAAACTTGCAGAGCCTTTATTGCTTGTATTTAAAAAGAAAAAAGAAGTAAAAGGGATTTTCCCTAAAGATGGTTGGCATGAAACTCACCCCTATGATAAAGTTGAAAAATGGCTTATTGACAGTCCTTTGATGCAGATGAAATTTTTCTTTAACCGCTTTGCTTTTTTACAAAATGGAAAATTACAATTCTATATTATTTATGGTGTAGTGTTTATTATATTGATATTAATCAGTCCTACTGTATATGAGAAATTATTAACGTTTTTTAAATTTTAAAATAATAAACTGACAACTAACAACTGACAACTGATAAACGAAAATGGTAAGTTTTATTCTGATATTTATTACAAGTCTGTTCTTTACAGGTATAATTATACGGACTAAAAGCATTACGTCAGGCAGAAAAGGACCCGGAATATTTCAACCTGTTAGGGATGTAATTCGTTTGTTTAAAAAAGGGGCTGTTTATAGCAAGACAACCAGCTTTATATTTCAGATTGCTCCAAGCATTTATTTTGCTTCAGTTGTTATGGCATTATTAGTAATACCTTTTGATAGGTACAGAGGGATTATCTCATTTGAAGGTGACTTTGTATTTTTTGTTTATGTATTAGCTATAGGGAAGTTTTTTAATATAATATCAGCATTGGACACAGGCAGTAGTTTCCAGGGAATGGGTGCAAGCCGTGAAGCTTTGTTTTCAATGCTGGCTGAACCTGTTTTCTTTATCCTCATTGGCTCATTAGTATTGCTTACAGGTCAAACATCTTTTTATGATATTTTCGATACACTGCAGTTTGGCTCTTATATCTCTTATGCATTAAGAGTTTTGATGGTATTTGTTCTCGTTATGATTGCTATGATTGAGAATAGCCGTATGCCGGTTGATGATCCTAAAACTCACCTGGAATTGACAATGGTTCATGAAGTGATGATACTTGATAACAGCGGATTTGACCTTGGTCTGATTTTATATGCAACAAATTTAAAGTTTGCTATGTTTGGCGCGCTTATAGCAAATTTGTTTGTCAGCAGCTTGCCGTTTTATCTTACAATTCCTGTTTTTTTCTCAATACAGGTTTTATTTGCTATGGTTATAGGATTGATAGAATCGTTTATGGCAAGATTCCGAATGAATCATAACCCGCAGTTCATATTTGCTCTGTCTTCGGTATGTGTGCTTATATTTTTCGGAGTGTTGCTTATTTTAGGGAAATTTATTTAAACTGATTACTGACAACTGAATGATCAACGTTTTATTAATAACTTTTACAATTACTCTACTATATCTAAGTATAGCAAATCGTTTGCGTACTTATATAAATTTGCTTGCAATACAGGGAGTGATTTTGTTTGGTGTGACTTTTATTGCGCTTATTGATATTAATACTGTAAATCTGATATTTATTCTTCTTGAAACCATTGTTTTCAAAGCAATAGCTGTACCATGGTTTTTGAATTATATTATAATAAGAAACAAAATTACACGGGAGGCAGAGCCTTTC
>CAZMDE010000066.1:0-10101 GCA_964564355.1 uncultured Bacteroidales bacterium
AAGTAATACAAATTAATAAACTGTTTTTTTCATTATAATTATCTTGTTTATAAAACATACCTAACTCTATAATCATTTATTACCTTATCTTATGAAAAAAATCTACAAACTACTAATTGCATTTTTTTTAATGTACCATTTTACTAATTTGATAGGGCAGAATTTATCAGGGACCTATTATATTCCAAGTGGCAAATATAAGAGCTTAACCTGTGATTCTACTGGTGAAGAAGGAAGTCCTGGAATATTTCAGGCAATAAATAATGATACATTAAGCGGAAATATTACTATAATCATTGATGATGATCTGACAAATGAATCAGGTTACATAGCTTTAAAACAATGGATAGAGACCGGAGCTGGTGGTTATACAATTACCATAAAACCGGACGGGACAACTGAAAGACTTATTTCAACTTCAGGGATGTTGGATTTGATTACTCTTGACGGTGCCAAAAGGGTTATAATTGACGGACAATATAATAATGACGGGCTTAAACATTTAAGGTTCAGAAACAGTACAGGCTATAATTCTGATTTTACTTTTATAAATGGAGCATCTAATAACACAATTAAATATTGTTTTCTTGAAACTAATACAGATTTTCCATATTCAGCAGCAATTCTATTTTCCACTTCAACTGCTGAAACAGGTAATTTAGATAATACAATAAGCTATTGTGATATCAAAGAAATAACTGATGCTACTGCGATACCTTACTATGGAATATATTCCGAAGGAAGTGCAAGTCCACAGGAAAATATAAATAATACAATAAGCAATTGTAATATTTATAATTTCAGCTATGCCGGCATATTTATATCAGGTACAGGTAATGGAGATAACTGGAAGATAATTGACAATAGTTTTTATTATAATCTATCTACCCCACCTTTATCAGATCAGAGAGGTATAGATTTTGAACCTGGAATAACTTCAAATAACAACACAATATCAGGCAATTTTATCGGAGGCAGCGCTCCAAACTGCGGAGGAAATTACTGGGTTAACACCGGGAGTATTGTATTCTATGGTATATTAATAAATGCGGGTAAGCTATCTGCAACCTCTGTAAATAATAATAAGATACAAAACATAAGCCTGACAGGAACAGATTCAGGTTTCTTGGGTATTGATGCTGAAAATGGTAGCTTTGTCAATATTACAGACAATATTATCGGTCACATTTCAAATCCAAACAGCATAACCTGCGGCTTAGGAAATATGTATGGTATTTATAATGCTTCGGCTACTGCAAATGAAACTTACAATATAAATAACAATACAGTAGCTAATATAATGTCATTATCAGGAGGAAATTTGATTGGTATAGGGAGTTTGACCGGCTCTCCAACAACAACCGTGAACATACAGAGAAATAATATTTATAACATATCAGGCAGCACATCAGGTACATTTAATATTTTCCGAGGAATTGATGTCGGAGATTCTTGTAAATATAACATAAGCAACAATTCCATTCATGATTTGTCAACTGAATCGGTTAATGTATGGAACTGGGGCTGGGGTCTGACAGGTATTGTTCTTGGATCAACAACTCCAGGGCAGACAATATCTAAAAACTCCATTTATAATTTAATGAATACGGATACTGCAGCAGATGGTCTTAATGTATATGGTATTGTATATTCAGGTCCTGCTGATTCATCACCTGTTTCAACTATCAGCAGTAACCATATTTATAACCTCACAGCTTCAACATCTGTTTCATCCGGAATATATGGGATTGTTATTGTAAGTGATAATATGGGTTATGGCAGCTTTATGGGTGGATGTGGAGATATTGTAAATAATATGATAAGTCTTGGAAGTGACATGAACAGTTATTCGCATAGCATATATGGCATATATAAATCCGGAGACTTTATTAATAAAATCTATTATAATACGATCTATATTGGAGGAACGCCTAATGATGGGGCAGGCAACACAGCATGCTATTATAATTATGCGAATACTAATGACATTTTAATGAACAATATATTTTATAATTCATCCAGTAATACAGGAAACAGCATTGCTGTTCATAATGCTTTTATTACTTCAGGGGCTTCAAACTTAACATTTGATTATAATGATTATATTGTAACAGGAATAGGCGGTATTTTAAGTGATATGAGTGATACATTGCCAATAATTACAGGTCAGGATACCAACAGCATTAAAGCAGCGCTTGAGTTTGTATCTGCAACAGATTTGCATTTGACTACAGCAAGTGTGAATGATAATATTAAGGGCAAAGGAATTGATTTATCAGAAAATATACCTCCGTATATAGTAGACATTGATAATGATTTGAGAACTGAACATCCTGACTTAGGGGCAGACCAACATACTGCTTGTGTTACACCTGTCATTTATAATGTAAGCGGAGGAGGTTCATATTGTTCAGGTGATTCTGGTGTAAATATTGGATTGTCAGACTCTCAGGCAGAAGTCGTTTATGAGTTATTATCAAAAGATAATCCAACAGGAAATACAATAACTGGAACAGGAAATCCGGTTTCTTTCGGCTATATTACTTCTGAAGGAATCTATACTGTCAGAACAGTAACAGGAGGAAATTTCTGCAATACTCTTATGAATGGCACAGCCACTGTAATTATCACTCCGGTTCCTTCTGCTCCATTAGCTATAACAAGCACAGGTATTGGAAAAACTCAGTTTGCTGCAAATTGGGAGAGCGTTACAGGCGCAGTTGATTATTACATTGATGTAGCTTATGATTCAGATTTTACAAATTTTACAACTGGTTTTAATAATAAGTCAGTGGGTAATGTATTGAGCTATACAGTAACGGGATTATTACCTAATACAATTTATTATTATCGTGTAAGAGCTTATAATGTCTGTGTTTCAGAAAACTCAAACACTATTGATGTTACTACACTTTTGGATGATGGCATTATCAGCAGGTATGCAGATGAAATAATATGTAATATTTACAGTACAGGAAATCATTTAAGCGTAAACTACAACAATCCTAAAGCAGAGCAGGCAATTTTACAAATTTTCAATATTGCAGGAAAACAAGTAAACGAGGATATAATAATCAGAAACGGTAATTATAATTTTCCTTTAGAACTTGCATCCGGTTGTTATCTTGCAAAGATTATAAGCTCTAAACAATTATATTTAAAAAAGATAATTCTTAATTAAAATAAATAGATTTGATAATTTAAAAACCAATAAATATGAATGAAATGTTAAATCTGAAACCTGAAAGAGTATGGTATTATTTTAATAAAATACTGCAAATACCAAGAGCATCTAAAAAGGAAGAAAAAATTATTGAATATCTTTTAAACTTCGGCAAGGAACAAAAGCTGGAAACATTGAAGGATGAAGTTGGCAATGTACTTATCAGAAAACATGCTGCTAAAGGGATGGAGAAAGTTAAATCAGTATGCCTGCAAACTCATATTGATATGGTCTGCGAGAAAAACAGCGACAAGGTTCATGATTTTGATAAAGATCCTATATAACCATGGATTGACAATGGCTGGGTAAAAGCAAAAGGCACTACACTTGGAGCAGATGACGGGATAGGTATAGCTGTGCAGCTTGCTCTTCTTGAGGCAAAAGATATTTTACATGGACACCTGGAGTGTCTTTTTACAGTTGACGAGGAGACAGGTTTAACAGGTGCTTTCGCATTAAAGACTGACTTTATCAAAAGCCGTATCTTAATAAACCTTGATTCGGAAGATGATGGACAGTTGTTTATTGGCTGCGCAGGCGGTAAAGGTATTGTTGCAACGATTGAATACAACAAAGAGCCTATTCCTGCGGGTTATTCAGCATTCAGAATAAAAGTAAAAGGATTAAAGGGAGGGCATTCAGGTGATGATATCAATAAGGGACTTGCTAATGCCAATAAAATTTTAAACCGCTTGCTTTGGATTTCAGATAATAAGTATAACCTGAGAATTTCACACATAGATGCCGGAAATCTGAGAAATGCAATTGCACGCGAAGCTGAGGCAGATATAATTATTCCTGAAGCACATTCTAAAAGCCTCACAGATTATGTTAATGAATATAATATCACAGTAAAAAATGAATTCCATGTTACAGAAACTGATCTGAATATCAGCATTGAAAAAAGCACAAATCCTTTATTCATTATAGACCTAAAGACACAGAAAAATCTTCTAAACGCAATTTATGCTTGTCCTCACGGAGTTATAGCCATGTCGCAGGATATAGCAAATTTTGTAGAAACTTCTACAAACCTTGCTTCTATTAAAATGTCAGATAAGAGTAACACAATAATAATAGCTACAAGCCAGAGAAGTTCTATTGAATCATCAAAAGATGATATTGCAAATATGGTTGAAAGTGTTTTCAAATTGATTGGTGCCAAAGTTGAACACTCAACAGGATATCCGGGATGGAAGCCTAATCCGGACTCAGAAATCCTGGAATTAGTAAAAAAAACTTACAAGAAACTATTCAATTCAGAGCCAAAAGTTCTTGCAATTCATGCAGGACTTGAATGCGGGCTAATTGGAGAGAAATACCCGGGAATGGATATGATTTCTTACGGACCTACTCTCCGTGGCGTTCATTCACCTGACGAAAGGCTTGAAATCAGTACAGTTGATAAATTCTGGAAACTTACACTGGAAGTATTGAAAAATATCCCTGCAAACTAAGAATAGATTGATATTTGGTCTTTATTGTGCCACAATGAATTTCTTTGCTTTCTGATGTTTTGATGTATTTATTATAAGTCAGTAATTACCAGATGGCATTGTTTCAGAATTTTCTTCTCAGAACCTGAACTTAAATTTTTTATTAACAATGTAAGAAAAAGCTTGCATTGGCCAGATATTTGTTGTATATTTGCAGTCTAAAAGTTAAAGCTATAAAAGTTAAGGAAATAATATATTATAAAATATATTTAAAGAATTATAAATATTATTTTAATGGGTATTGCAGTAGAAACAAAATGTGCAATATGGAACCTCATAAAAAGTGGCATGTACTCTTACAGCAGCAAGACAAAGAGTGCAATTCACAAACAGTAACCCGTACATAACCCGTACATAACCCCTATATAGCCCGCACATAACGCGTAGCAACAAGCTTACAACCCTCATACAACACCCTTAAAAAACAGTCTATAATCATTAGAAGATTAAAATATAGTTCACAGTCCAAAGAAGACTGTCCTCAGAAAAGAAAAAATTAAAAAAACACATATGTTGCAAACACTCCAAATGATCTATAAAAACTGAATTAATGATTGATAAACAATGCAAGAGGTCTATAAACAGCATGAGCAAATTTGGAATCAGAAAATAAAGTGTTATTTAACCAAGATCAGACAGCTTCCTTAGTAAATTGAAATTCACAATTTCGATAGACTTACCATTTATATTGATAATTTTATCCTTTCTGAATTCTGAGAAAATACGGATTACATTTTCGATAGTCATATCAATAAGCTCAGCAATTTCTTTTCTTGACAAAGGCAATTCAAAAATATGATTCTTATAGATTAGTTCTGAAAAATACAGGAGTATATATGCAATCCTTCCCCTAAGATTTTTCTGACTTAAATCAAATCTTATCTTGATAATCCCATCAGAAGCTCTGCTCATTCTGTCAAGCATATTGAGCGCAAACTTTCCGTTATTCTTGACCATTAATTTTATGACAGGAATATTTATAGAACATATAGTTGAATCTTCGAGAGCGGATATGCTATAATGATATGATGAATCAGAAAAGACTGTCAACAGGCTGACAAAATCCATAGGCTTTGAAATGCTTATTATCTGTGTATGCTTGTCATCTCTTTTTTTAAAGATTTTAACAAGCCCTTCTTTCAGATACATAAACTCCTTTATTTCTTCTCCTTCCCCAACAATAATATCACCTTTTCTATATGATTTCTCGGCTTTATATTTGCAGATATTGTCCAATTCCTCTCCATTAACATTCTCGAAGAATATTGTCTTAAGCTCACAGTTCTGACAATTACACGAATACACCTTACTCTAATGTTAATGACTAATTAATAATGAAGCATATGATATATATCATACTGAGTGTCTAATGAACGACTATATTTAGACATAATTTTGTAAAATTAAAATAAATATTGATATGAGTAAAAAAATCATAATACTTGGTGCCGGTACAGGCGGAACTATAATGGCTAACAAATTAAGAAAAGAGCTTGAACGTAGTGAATGGGATATTACTATAATTGATAAAAATAAGCTTCACTATTATCAGCCGGGTTTTCTGTTTATACCTTTTGGCAAGTATAAGAAACACGATGTTATTAAGCCAAAGAGCGATTTCCTTCCGGCGGGAGTAAACTTTATTATCAATGAAGCAGAAAAGATTGAAGGAGACAAAAACCAGGTTGTCCTCAAAGACGGGGTAGTTCTTAAATATGATTACCTTATAATTGCTACAGGAACAAGAGTAGTGCCTGAAGAAACACCAGGTCTTAAGGAAGAGCTATGGCACAAAAACATATTTGACTTCTATACGATTGAAGGGGCAGTTGCATTGGGAGAATTCTTTAAAACATGGCAGGGCGGAGAGCTGGTGCTTAATATTGCTGAAATGCCTATCAAATGCCCGGTTGCTCCACTTGAATTCGTCATGTATGCTGATGCATTCTTCACTGAAAGAGGTTTGCGCGACAAAGTAAATATCACCTATGTTACTCCATTAAGCGGTGCATTTACAAGACCAAGAGCTTCAAAAGTCCTCGGCGACCTCTTAGTAGATAAGAATATAAAAATCATACCTGACTTCAATATTGCTGAAGTTAATTCAAAGGATAAAAAGATAATTGACTATGCGGGTCTTGAGGTTCCGTTTGATGTTCTGGTAACAGTACCTGTCCACATGGGAGATCCTGCTATTGAGAAGAGCGGAATGGGCGATGACCTAAGCTTTGTTAAAACAAATAAAGATACACTCCAGTCAGTTCAATACAGCAATATATTTGTAATTGGAGATGCTGCAAATATTCCCACATCCAAAGCAGGTTCAGTAGTTCATTTCTCTGCTGACATTTTAATGGAAAATATTTTATGCGCTATTGAAAACAGACCTTTGACAGGCAAATTCGACGGGCATTCCAATTGTTATATTGAAACAGGAAATGGTAAAGGAGCTTTGATAGATTTTAATTATGATACAGAACCTTTACCGGGTTATTTTCCTTTTCCGGGAATTGGTCCTTTTGGATTGTTGAAAGAAACACGTGCAAATCATTATGGCAAGCTTCTCTTCAGATGGATTTACTGGCATATACTTCTTAAAGGCAAAGAAATGCCAATTGATTCCAAAATGACAATGGCTGGAAAGAAACAATAGCAATGAACAATGACTAATGACTAACTACTATTAAATATGGATATCCAGAATCAGATTGATGAAATAAACAAAAAGCTTGACATACTGCTTGATGAGATGCTCATTCAGAAATCAAGAAGACAGTCAATGGATGACCTTGTAGACGACCTGAATATCATAGGAAAGGATGCTTTCAATACCGCAGTGGTTGAACTGGATAAGGCAGGAATTGAGGTTGACTCTGAATGTGTTACCAGGCTTGGAATAAAATTACTTAAAAACACAAGCACTTTCAATCAAATGATTGACCGTCTTGAAAGCATTAATGACTTTCTTAAAGATGCTGAGCCTATTGTACGTCAGATGGGACTCGATACAATCAATAAGCTTGCAGAATTTGAACGTAAAGGTTATTTTGAATATCTGAAGGCATTAGCTGAGCTTGGTGAAAACATAATTAAAAATTATTCTGCAGAAGATATTAAATTACTTAGCGAGAATACAGAAACTATTTTCAATATAGTTAAAAACCTTACAAATCCTGAGTTTTTGAAAAAAGCAGATAAAATTACAAATGCATTAAATAATCTGAGCATTGATGATAAAACAGATAACAAATCTCTATTTAAAATCCTGAAGGAAATAAATTCTCCTGAAGTCAGAAAAACTTTATCATATTCATTAAGGCTTATAAAAGATGTCAGCAGCAGTCAATAAGCTGGCGGCAATTAATCACATAAAATAAATTGAACATTTAATATTAAACTTTAAATACTTAAAATTATGGCACAAAAAACTATTGCGGGTGTTTCACTCGAAGTAAATGAAGAAGGCTATCTTATGGATTCGTCCAAATGGACAAAAGATATAGCCATTGAAATTGCTAAGGAAGAAGAAATAACTCTAACTGACAAGCATTTCGAAGTATTAAACTATCTGAGAGACAGGCAGGCAAAAGGTGAAGCTTTATCTATCAGAAGCGTTGGCAAATCAGGTATTGTTGACATAAAAGGATTGTATGATCTTTTTCCCGGAGGTCCTTTAAAGAAATCTTCAAAGATCGCCGGCATACCTAAACCTGTTAGCTGCATTTAAACAATTGACAATTGACAATTAATAATTAACAATTAAAATTTAAATTATAACTATATGGCAAATAAAGAAGAATTCCCTTTAAAAAAGGTATGTATAATTTGTGCTAAAGGCAGTATAGAAGATGTCTATGCAACATTGGTAATGGCAAATGGAGCAGTTATGGAAGGTATTGAAGCAAAATTATTTTTTACTTTCTTCGGACTGGACGCTATCACAAAGAAAAAAATGAATAAGCTTCACACAGGAGTTGTCGGAAACCCCGCTATGAGCATGCCGGGAGGCATACCCTTCCCTACTTTGCTTGGAGTTATTCCTTTTGTTGAAGCAGGAGTTTCAGCAATGATGAAGAGCCAGATGGCTGCTCTTGATATTCCTCCTGTTGATGAATTCCTCGACATGATTACTGCTGGCGGCGGTGAAGTATATGCATGCAAGCTTGCTACAGATATGTTCAAGCTCAAGAAAGAAGACCTGAGTGAACACGTAAAAGGTATAATTACTGTTGGAGACTTCTATGCTATGGCAGGCGGACAGGGAACTCAGATAATTTTCACCTGATAAAGTAAGCTTGTACTTGTCAAAACTGCTGAAACCGGCAGCTAAACTGGCATGCACTATAGACAAGTATCATAAGAGGCATCAGCAGAATAAATCATTTTATCATAGCTTCTGCTTTCAGTTCTTTAGGCATTTTCTCTATTGCATATCTTAAAGAAGTGCGGGGCATTACAGATTTTTTTCTCATAACATAGCCGAACACTTCCTTCTGATGTGCCTGGCTTGCTGCCTTAAGCATCCAGCCATAACCTTTCTGCACCATATCATCCCTGTCTAACAATAAAATATCAGCTATCTCAAAAATATCCTTTAAGAATCTACCCTCCCTTGCAGGAATAATAAGAGATACTGCAGAAGCACGACGCATCCAGCGGTTATCAGATTTAGCCCATCTTTTCAATTCTTTAAGATATACCGGATACATATCAATGAATGTCCCCATAGTATGATTACAAAACGTATCGCATGAAGCCCAGTTGCTGACATAATTATTTACCCATTTTTCAAATACTTTAAAATCATCCTCATCATAAACTTTATGTATGTTATACGACCAGTTGCAGGCAACAAATGACTCCTCCATATAACCAGATTTCCATAGCTCTTCGCACAAAGCGAGAATCTCTGATTTCTGTTTTTCTTTTACTGCTTTAAAATTATCTTTACCAATTCTGCCTACCACAGCCGATTTCACGCCATACAGCTTAACCTCTTCCTTAAAGAATCTCAGTCCTGACAACCTGGTTTTCTCATCACTGTTTTCCTTTAGTTCCTGTCGAATCTTATTTATAATATCGTTCATATATTGAATTTATAGTGCAAATATAAATATTCGGTCATTGGTCATTAGTCATTAGAAATAAAAATATTATTTTTGTCTGACTGATAATTAAAGCTAGGCAAAAGTAATAAGGTAGAAGGAAATCCAGTATACTTTATACTAAGATTGATAAAATCTTGATTTAGAAATACAAAATTTAAATATGAATATAGAGGATTGGGGGTATAGTGAGAGGATTGGGGGTATAGTGAGAGGATTGAGAAATTAATTGCAGAGAATAAGCTTGAAGGATTTGAATTGGGAAGAGTTGTTGCAG
>CAZMDE010000067.1:0-10023 GCA_964564355.1 uncultured Bacteroidales bacterium
TTATGATTAAATATGGTCTTGATACTCCTAATATTGTCGAAGCTGCAATAAAAGTTCTAAGCCGTAAGAATTAAGTATTAGTATCAGAAATAAACCAATTAGAAATATATATTTAATTTTAAATGACTATCATGAAAATAAAATATCAATTTATATCAATTCTATTTCTTACTTCTTATTTCTTAATTCTCCCTTCTGATTTATTAGCCTGTTATGCAATAATAGCCGGCAAGAATACAACTTATGACGGGTCAGTAATGGTTGGACATGCAGAACAAAACGGACCTCCTGCTTTTCTCAATTTTGTATTTGTCCCAAGAATGAAGCATGAGCCCGGAAGCTTTGTGAAATTTTACAAAGGCGGACAATACCCTCAACCCGTGGAAACCTATTCATATTTATGGTCAGAGATTTTTGGATTAAAAGGAAGTGATGCCATTATGAATGAATGGGGAGTGATCTGTGTTAGTGATGCTACAAAAACAAAAGAAGATTCCCCCGAGGAGATGACAAAGAGAGGTGAAATAAAAGAAGGGGGTGTAACAGTTGAAATTAGGCTTGAAATTGCCAAAAGGGCAAAGTCAGCAAGACAGGCAATACATCTTGCTGCAAAGCTAATTGAAAACTTTGGTTATTACGGATATGGAGGAACTCATATTATTGCTGACCAGAACGAAGCATGGCTTCTTACCTGTATAGGAGGAAAGCACTGGATTGCTGCACGAGTACCTGATGATAAAGTTGTAATTCTTCCAAATGTTAATGTTATAAGAGAAGTTAATTTGAAAGACTCTATGAATTTCCTTGCATCCAGAGATATAATTGATTATGCTGTTAAAAGAGGTTGGTACACCACAAAAAGCAATAATATTTTTGACTTTAAAATAGCATATGACAAGCCACCTACTGATTCATTTGCTATTAAATATGGATGTGATGCCAGACAATGGCGTGGTCAATGCCTTGTAACTGGCAAATCTATTGACCTTCCTGTCGGTGCACAAGGCTTGCCTTTTGCAGTGACTCCTGACCATAAAATTTCAATATTGGATATGAGGAATATTTTGAGTGACCATCTGGAGGGAACTCAGTTTGATAAATCAAATGGAGAAAATCAAAAGTCAAATTTCAATCTTAATAAAACAATGATTTGCAACCCTCCAAAAGACATTTCAAATCCTGAATTATATAAAAATTACAATTATTCCAAAGGCTCACCACACAAACTTATGAATGCTTATGATGGGATGATTTGCGCTGACAATCTTCAGGAAATTGCCATTTTCCAGCTGCGAAGCTGGATTCCTCCAGAAATAGGATGTATTTACTGGAAAACTACTGCTGCTCCCTGCTCTTCTGTACTTATACCCTGGTATTCCGGAATTACAGAAACTCCTGATTCCTATCATAAAGATTATAAAATAGAGGATAATGTAAATTATAATTTTCATTTTAATCCACCTTCGGGAACCTATGACTATGACCCTGAAAAAGCTTTCTGGATTTTTAATTCTGTTGAAAACCTCGTTGATCAGAACTATGGTAAATACATTGGTTTTGTCCGTTCTATTTATGATAAATTTGAACAAAAAGAAATAGCACAGCAAAATGAAACAGAAAATAAAGCTCTTGCATTATATAAAAAAAATAAAAATCAGGCAAAAGATTTTCTGACTGCTTACTCAAATGGTTTGGCAATGGAGGCGCTTGATAAAGCAAAACAAATTGAAAAGAAACTTAAAACCGAACTACTTGGGTACTAAAATTGACTAATGAACTAATGAACTGATGAACATTCAGGAAAACATCTCGCTTAAAAATTATAACACCTTTGGCATTGATGTTAAAGCTAAATATTTTGCTGAATTACAATCCAAAGAAGATATACAGCAAATTATAAACAATAAGATTTTTACAGATAATAAATACCTTATATTAGGAGGGGGTAGCAACATCCTATTCACTAAAGATTTTGACGGAATTGTATTAAATATTAATTATAAAGGTATAGAGATAATAAAAGAAAACAATGAGAAAGTTTTTATCAATGTAAATGCCGGAGAGATTTGGGATGATTTTGTTGATTATTCTATCAATCATAATTATTATGGTTTAGAGAATTTATCAGGCATACCAGGCAATGTAGGAAGCAGTCCTGTGCAGAATATTGGGGCTTATGGTGTAGAATTGAAGGATGTATTGTATCAACTGGAGGCTATATCAATTAAAACTGGCAAAACAATTATCTTCTCTAACAAAGAATGTGAATTTGATTACAGGAGTAGCGTATTTAAGAATAAGCTGAAAAATCAATATTTAATACTGTCTGTACAATTCAGACTTTCAAAACTCCCTCATTTCAATTTGGAATATGCTGATTTAAAGAAAGAACTCTCTGTCCGCAATTTACAGAACACCGAACTTTCTTCTAAACTTATACGGGAAATTATCATTAGAACAAGACAGAGTAAGCTTCCAAAACCATCTGAGCTGGGCAATGCAGGAAGTTTTTTTAAGAATCCTGTAATTAATGAGGCTCTGTACAATAAAATAAAGATTGAGTTTCCTGACATAAAATATTTCGTATTACCCGACAATATGTATAAAATACCGGCAGCCTGGTTGATAGAACAGTGTGGATGGAAAAGCAAAAAATTCGGTAATGCAGGTGTTTATAGTAATCAACCACTTATTATAGTAAATCAAGGAAATGCAACCGGAGCAGAAATATTTGAGCTTTCTCTCAAAATACAGAATTCAGTGTATGAAAGATTTGGGATACCCTTAGAATCCGAAGTAAATATTATATGAGAAGCTGGAAGTTGGAAGCTCGAAGTTGGAAATTTTTCTTATGACTTACAACTTAATACTTACGACTTAATTTTATTAAAGTGCTTTTCAATTGTCTCTAACAAAAATGTAACAGCAATAGGTTTCGTAATAAAATCTATACAACCAACTTTAAAGCAGTCTTCCTTAACACCATCCTCAGGGTAAGCTGTCTGAGCAATTATTGGAAGGTCTTTTCGTATTTTTTTAATTTCCTTAGTAGCTTGCAGTCCATTAAGCTTTGGCATGCGGATATCCATCAGCACCAAATTTATGTTATCGTACAATTTGCATAAAGAAACAGCTAATTCTCCATCTGATGCCCATAACAATTTGACCTTAGTGCGAGTAAGGGCTTTGCTGAAAAATATTTTATTTATTTCCTGATCTTCTGCAACAAGTATCAATTTGTCTGCCCAGTCATATTCAGGTTTTTGTCCGGATTTATTGACATTATTATCAGCGTACATAGGGTTAAGTTTATAAGTTAATAACTAAAAAAACAATTTGCTAATTTAATTAATTTCTAATTATAAATTTTATTTATTAAATATTTATTTTTAACAATCGCAATTATTTATTTACTAAATTAAACTTTTAGTAAGAGTTAAATGGTTGCTAATCCTGTAATTATCTTACATTAAAAATAAAATTATGCTTCTATTTTGGAACAATAATATTAAGTGACATAGGATTAACTTCTATATTTAAAGTTTTACCAATCTTTATTGATTCCCCGTCAATATTAACGACTTTGTTTCTTTTTCGTTCAACTGTTATGCTCTTAGCTTTGACTATTTCCATATATTTTGTTTTATAAATCTGTTTAAAAAATAACAAATTGGTAATATAAGGAATATCAAGTATAGGTACCTTTTCAAATATACAAACATCCACAAGTCCATCCTGTAGGTCAGCATCAGGAGCTATAGACGTATTATAGCCGAACTGGCTTGAATTTGCAAATGCTAAAAGCAGAGCTCTTTTTTCAATCCTTACTCCATCAATATTAAGTATGTATTTTTTTGGTTTATATGCTATATACTCCTGGGTAATAATTTTGAAATATGACCAGAAACCGCGACTACCTGATTTAGCAAATTTTTTGGCTATGAGAGCATCAAATCCAACTCCTGCAATGCTTATAAATGTTTCATTATTTATATTTACAGTATCAATGGGAATAATATTAGCTTCATTAATAACCTTTATAGCATTTACAGCATTAAAAGGTATTTTCAGGTGGCGTGCAAAACCATTACCTGAACCTGCCGGTATAATTCCTAACACTGTTTTAGTACCTATCAGACTTTTTGAAACCTCATGCAGAGAGCCGTCTCCACCAACTGCAACCACAATGTTATAATTATTTTCAACCGCTTCCCTGCTTAATTCTGTTGCATGATTTACAGCTTGTGTATATGCTATATCATAGTCGTATTTATCAGCATCAATGTGCTCATTTATCTCTTCCTCAAGAATCTTTTTCCTGCTATTTCCTGATATCGGGTTAATTATAAATCTTATTTTCTTCTTCATTTATTATGGGCAATCTGTAATCAGTTATCAATTGTCAATTTATTCTCAATCATTCTTTGATTATATGTTTGTATTATTCCTTCGAGCAAAAGCATCAAATAATTTGATTTATCAGAGCTCTTCACTGAAATATCATGCTTCAAAGAAGGGTCTACAATCCGGTCATACAAACCTAAACATCTTTTACCGTCAAACTGTAAAACATAATTTTTATCAATTATTTCGTAAGTGTCACTTAAATAATTTATCGCAAAATAGTGTGTTTTATAATTCTGAATTACTGATTTCTGCTCATTGCTCATCGCTCTTCGCTCCTCGCTGCTTGCAAATATACTATTTCCAAATGCAAAGTATGCTTTATTATAATTAATATAGTCAAGAATTGAAGGCATAATGTCTATCTGCTGAGTTACAGTAGAGTCAATTCCCTTTAATTTACTGTTATGCTGATAAAAAATAATCGGTATTTCATATGCGCCTAACCTGTTGTTTAATTCTTCATTAACAACCTGTGATGTGTGGTCAGCAGTAATAACAAACAAGGTATTATCAAACCACTGCATTCTGGAAACTGTATTAAAAAATTCTTTTAAGGTATAATCTGCATAGCTTAAGCTTCTTTGCAAAGGATTACCCCTGTTAAACCTGTTTTTGTATTTTAGAGGGATAAAATAAGGGTGATGAGAAGAAAGAGTGAATAAAGCAGCAAGAAAAGGCTGTTTGGTTTTATCAAGAGATTTTGCAAAATACTGTAAAAAAGGTTCATCAAATATTCCCCAGTTACTATCAAAATCCTTATCATTATTATATTCATATCTGCCATAGTAATTATCAAATCCTGCTGCTTTTGCGTAATTATCAAATCCCATAGTGCCATTTGTTCCTCCATGATAAAAAGCTGTGTTATATCCTTCTTTCTTCAATAAATCTGCAAGACTTGTAAACTTATTTCCTGCATACGGTGAAGATATATAAGGATTGTTCATAAGGGAAGGCATACCTGACAAAACCGCCGGTATGCCTTCTATAGACTTTCTGCCATTAGCAAATGAATTTGGAAATACAAGACTTTGACCAATCAGCGAATCCAAAAATGGCGTATAACTATGTACTTTTAATTGTTGTCTGTTTAATGCTCCTATATGTTCTTTTGAAAAACTTTCAAGAATTAATATAACAATATTTATTTTTTTTATATCACCATTTTTTATTTTATTCATTCTCCATTCTCCATTCTCCATTCTCCATTCTCCATTTTTTACCGGGTCATAAACTTTCCTCAGCTCATTATCATCCCTGAAATATTTAACTTTCTCAAGCGGTACCTGCTTAATAGTTTTTATCATAGTAAAAGGAGTGTTCAGAACAAGTGGAATATTATTTGCATTCGCATACCTGCTTGCTGTAATAATATTGATGGGTTTCAATTGAAAACCGCCCCTTATTCCCAATATGGTTAAAAGCATTACTATTATAAAAACGAGAGTACTTCCGGTATAATACCCCCATTTATTTTTTGTGGACTGTGGACTGTGGTCTGTGGTCTGAATACTGTATTTTGTTTTATTATATAAATATACCATCACCACTATCAGTAATATCCAGATAAGAGCCACATACCAGAAATCCTTAATCATCTGGGGAATTGTATTAGCCATATCATCACCCATGCCAAACAAACTGAAAAAGTCCGCTGTTGTTCTTTTAAAAATAAACTTGAAATAAATAAAATCTATACAATTTACACAAAGAGCTAATGAATTAATAATTAGAAACAATATTTTGCAGATCTTACTGTAAATAATATTTTCCCTGAACCTGAAAGGAATAGAAAGCAGTAAAATAAACGGCAGATTTATAACAAAAACTGCAGAAATATCAAAACGAATTCCACCGGCAAAGATTTTTAAAAACTCTACTATAGATATATTGCTGAAATATTTTGTGTTGAAAAAATAAAAAAGGATTCTCGTAAAAGTGAAAAGAAAGAGTATTATTACAATCCTCTGAAAAAGGGCAATAGTAGATTTGACGATTTGTTGATTTGATGATTTAAATATTGTTTTAAACATTCTGATTTTTTCTTAATGAACTGGCAAAAATAAGTTAAAATTTATTTAAGAGTAAAGTAAAGTTTCAATAATAAGTATTAAGTTTTGAGGGATTAGATATTTGAAATTTGTTTATTTTTGAAAATTGAAAATATTCTGCTAATATGTTTCAAGAATTAAAAATTACAAATTAACCCTTACTCTTATGAAAAAAAATAAATTAGGTTTTCTTGGGTTTCTTGGGTTTTTAGGTTTTCTTGGTTTGTTATTTGACAGAATGCAGGGTCTGATAGGACTATTCGGTTTGTTTTCATTCTTCGCCTTCTTTTCAAAACCTAAAGAAAAAAATGAAGACAAAACAATTGAAAAGGATACAAAATGAAACAGTGGTACAAAAAATTATTCGAGAATTACGGATTAAAATATGAAAAAGAAAGTTTTACTTCCGGAACAATAGGTGAATGTGATTTTGTTGAAAAGGAAATTAATTTTAACAAACAAACTCAGATTTTAGATATTGGCTGCGGCACTGGCAGGCATGCTATTGAATTATCTAAACGCGGTTACAAGGTAACAGGAATTGATTTGTCTGATTCTATGTTAAAAAGTGCTAAGAAAAATGCTTTAAATGAAAACCTAAATATAGATTTTCAAAAACAGGACGCAAGAGCTTTAACTTTCAATAATGAATTTGATTTGGCAATAATGCTTTGCGAAGGGGCATTCCCACTTATGGAAACAGATGAAATGAATTTTCAAATCCTTCAGAATGCTTCAAACGCCTTAAAAGAAAGAGGAAAGCTCATCTTCACAACATTAAACGGATTGTTTCCTTTGTTTCATTCTGTTAAAGACTTTTTAGAAAACTCTGCAAAAGATGGAAATGCAACATATGATAATAATAGTTTTGACCTTATGACATTCAGGGATTTCAATACTACAAGCTTTACTGATGATTCTGGTAACAAATCTGATATTGAATGCAATGAAAGGTATTATGTACCATCTGAAATAAGCTGGTTGCTAAAATCTCTGAATTTTAAAAAGATTGATATATACGGAGCAAAACTTGGTTCATTCAGCAGAAATGACAAATTAACTACAGATGATTTTGAGATGCTTGTAATTGCAGAAAAATATTAATTTTTTTCATAAAGACTCTATGATAACTAAAAAACTTGAACTGACCAACGAGCAAACATCACCATTATTCAGGATAATGTGGGCGCATAATTATAATGAACCTGGCAGACGACAATTTGATAATAATATAAGTGCATTTCATGTAGGTAATGGATACATTTTATCAGTTGCCCATAATCTCAGGACTGAAAGCCAGATATTAAAATCTATAACTGAAGAAATCTATCAGGCTGAAATTTTACTTCATTTGAATCCCGAACAAATTCAACTATTTAACCAGTTCTATTCATTAGATGCTGAAAAGAACAAAAGGTATATCAAAAGTACAAACCAAGCTGATTCTAAAAGAATAATTGATACTCTTAGAAGCATAAATTTTGATACCCGTTGGTTAACTCTTACTCAGAGAAATTTTTGCAAACCTCATTTAATTGTTCAGTTCAAAAACAAACAGTTTTATAATGACGACAGTATAATAAAACTCTTTAAAGACAACAATTACTTCCACGAACCTTCATTAAGCCGATTTACTTTTTTAATAGAAGTAGAACTTATAGAAGCTTATTTCAATGAAGACCTCGCACTTTACAGAATAACCAACACTCACAAGGATATTATTGACAAGCTTCCTTCTATTGAAATTGATTATAAAGTTTTAGATGATGACCAGAAAAATTTTTATTGTTTGCAAAGTTCTCCCGGTAGTTCTTTAGGAAGATTGCTGAATAAAGCCAAAATTGAAGGGTTTTTAGACCATCACGGAACATTTACTGACCGTTTCGGTGGAAACTTTACATTTGAAGGATTAAGATATTTAATTAAAGGTTATTTCCGATTTGGTTCTTCGGGTGCTCCTTATGTTTATTACGACATGAATAGTCAGCAATTCAAAGTGAATGCTATTCAAAGTGAAGCCTGCCCTATTCAGCTCTCTATCAATAATAACAGAGAAGGAAACTTTCAATATGTAAATGCATTAGCATCGCCTCTGAACATCGCAAAGGATAAAATTGAACATCATTTACAGGCTAATAAAAATTGAACTAATAAACTATTATAAACTCTTGTTTATTTTTTATTTTGTAGAACAACAAATAAAACTCAGAAATGAAAAAATTTATATTTATTGCTTTAATTTTAACTGCACTATCATGTCAGTTATTTTCACAGTCAGGCAAATCAGGAGATAATCCCAATCCTCCTGCAAATCCTGTACGCTTACTTTTTATACATCACTCCACAGGTGAAAACTGGCTTGCAGATGAAAATGGAGGATTAGGCAATGCTTTGAAAAATAACAATTATTTTGTCAGTGACATTAACTATGGATGGGGACCTAATAGTATAGGCGACAGGACTGATATTGGAAACTGGTGGGAATGGTTCAGAGACCTTTCCAGCAGCACAACTATGAACCAGGTATATAATGAGAACGAACAGAACAGCTCTTACAGTAGATTACTCGCAAATCCTGACCCTGATGGTGAAAATCAGGTTATCATGTTTAAATCCTGCTTTCCTAATTCTGCTCTGCAAGGCAATCCTAATGATATTCCACCAGCTATAAATGACAACCCATTAAAAGGACAAAGCTGTGGCTCAACTGACCATACCGTTGCTAATGCCAAAGGAATATATATTGACATTTTAGAATATTTTAAAATCCATCAGGATAAGCTGTTTATTGTTATTACCGCCCCTCCCCTTTCTGACGGAACATATTCCAATAATGCCCGTGTATTCAATCAATGGTTAGTAAATGATTGGCTTCAAAATTACAACTTCAAGAATGTATTTGTATTTGACTTCTTTAATGTTTTGACTACAAATGGAGGAAATTCAAACACAAATGATTTAAACATGGAAAATGGAAACCATCACCGTTGGCGGAATAATGCTGTTCAGCACGCGACTGATGTTAACAGTAATGTTTTGGCATATCCTTCAGGAGATGACCATCCATCCATAGCAGGTAATTTAAAAGCTACCGGGGAGTTTCTCCCCTTACTTAATGTTGCTTAAAATCGCTGGAAGGATGTTGGCACAAATGTGGACAAATCATTTATAAAAAACAATAGCTTATCTCTTTATCCAAACCCTTTTATAAATAAATCAGTGGTTAAATATCAAATATTTAATAAATGTTTTGTCAGAATAGTGATATATGATAATATCGGCAGAGAAATAAATTCATTAGTGAATACTGTAAAGGAAAAAGGAGAATATGTCACCGAATTTGACGGAAGCAAATTAAAGGAAGGCATTTATAATTGCAGGATTGAGACTAACAAAATGGTAAGCAATATTAAATTTATAAAATTATAATAATTGAGATTAGCATATTCTTACAATCCTAACAAACAGGGATCTGTTCGTCATTGTTTATAAAAATTAAAATAATTTGCTTTGTAATTAAAATTATTATTACTTTTGCACCCCTTAAACTTATTAAAAGTATTTA
>CAZMDE010000068.1:0-1763 GCA_964564355.1 uncultured Bacteroidales bacterium
TATAGCCAACAGTTGCTTATCAACTTTAAATAAATTATACTTGTCATTTATTAATAACAGGTTAAGCTCAAACCAGTCTTTCTTATAACTCCTGTTTTTAAAGTTCTTGCCTTCATTATAAAAAAATCTCTGGAAAAAATATGGTGATTTTTCGTCATTATTTTCATCTTCATCTAATGGTGTCCTTTCATCTTCTACTTCATCATCAAGAATTAATTGTTTATTCCATTTATTTTGTAAAAGCTTAATTGATATTTCTTTCAATTCTGAGCTTATAGACTTACGATTAACATGTTTTTTAATTTCTTCCCTATAATTTTCAAGTTCAGTATTTTCTACTATTGCATTATACAATTCTCTTAGGTCACTGGCAATCAATTGATTTGGAGTCAAGTCATTGTTAAAATATTTATAAAAATCACTTTTTAATATTGGCAATATCCTTTCTGCAAGCAGATCAATTATTCTTTCAATATCTTCTCTGTCTTTTTCCAGTTCACTTTTTTCAATTAACATTTTTAAAGAAGTATTCTTTTTATAATTCTTTATCTTCTTTATAATATCCAGAATGTGATCGCTGTATTTTTTTAATAGCTTTCGTTCCAGTTCTCGTACAGAGGCTATTCTTCTAACAAGAACCAGTGATTTTTCTCTGTGTAGCATTTTGTTGAAGATTTCTTCTACAAGACTATCCTGTTTTGGATGGGGGGGGTAATCTGAAAATTCTTTGTAATAAGATTCAACAATATTCTTAATTACCTGATCATCCTTGGCTTCATTTTGTTTTCTGTTTTCAAGGGTTTCTTCCTCATATTTGCTGGTATGGTTTTCAAAACTCTCAAAACCTGCAAGCATTCCCATTTCAAACTGATTATTATTCTTCTGTTTTAATTCTTTAATTGTTTTATATTGCATCAGGCATAATACCAATGCAGTTTTATTATCCTTTATATATTGCGGTTCTGCATCTTCCTCCATTATAACATTTCCAAAACGATGCTCATGACGATAAGTATTTCTGCTGTATTGCTTATTATTTACCTTAATTGTCATTAGTCCTCTTATCAGAAACTTATTAAGATTTTCATTTATAAACAATTCGGTCTGTTTTTCATCTCCTCTATTTTGAAATTGATGTTTACTTAAAAAGCAATCCATTTCCCTTTTAATTTCATGCAATTGACTATTTATAGGGGTAGCAGACAAGAATAACAATTTATTAATCTTTGGACTAATGTTTTCTTTTAATACAGGAAACTTTTCAAATAATTGCTCATCTTCACAATATGCACCAAAAGTTCTTGAAACAATTTGGTTTCTGATAGAAATATAATCGCCTTCAACTCCATGTTTAAAATTATGAGCTTCATCAACTATCAGAAGATCAATTTTAGGTAAATTCTGGTTTAAGAGATATGCATATGCACGTTTGATAATTAATTGATCTTTTTTGAATTCCTTAAATATCTGCTCAAAAATGTTTTTCTGGTTATCTGGCAGGTTATCCCTTAATTTTTCCATCCATTTCCTGCTATTTATATCCTCTTCAGAAGATATGCTAAAAGATGAATTTCTATATATGATATAATTAGAACCATTTCTCGGAAAAGCTTTTAAATTATGTTTTATGCTAAAATCCCTTGTTATATTGTTTGCCGCAAACCAATTATCATCAAATTTAATAAGATTATTATGTTGCAAAAAATGCATTATATTACCGGGAATATCAAGGCGTCGATTATTTTGAAAAATAATTGCAAAAA
>CAZMDE010000068.1:1773-9920 GCA_964564355.1 uncultured Bacteroidales bacterium
CAATAATTGATTTTACTATATTATCCTGTCTTAAATAATTTTTCTGAATGAAATTATTTATTTCCTTTAGCCATTTAAACTGAAGATTTTGTTTAGGAACTAATATAACGTCATTATAATTTTCAGGGTGATCAGAAAAGTACCTAAGTAAAGAAGCAATTCCAATAGCTATATAAGTTTTCCCTAAACCAACTTCATCTGCTATATAAAGAAAATTATTTTCAGGCTGAACAATATGATTAAACCCTTTTAAAATGACTTGAAACTGACGTTCTGCAACATCATTATCAATAATTCCCAACTCAGGATTCGGGTTAAGGTTAATAATTTGCCTAGCAATATCCTCACTCAAATACATTATTCATTAATTTGGTTAACAATCCATTTATATAATTTTTCATTAATATCATCTGATTGAATTGACTTTTTTATCAATTTCATTTCTTCAATTCTGATATTTTCGGTTTTGGCTTTTATTCCTTCAGAGCTTTCTCTTAAAGCTTTATAAAATCTAGCTACTTTTGATGGTTCATAAAATTTATTAATTAAAAGGTTCAATAAAAACCATTCAGTAGCAGGTAAGATTGCTTTATCTTTGAACATTTCACTAAGAAGATTTCTATATCCATATAGAGTATCAACATTATTAGTAAACAGATAATAATCTAATAGTTCTTTGGCTTTCCTGAATTCTCCAACTTTATTAGGAATACTAAATATTCTCTCCTCAAGTTTTATCAATGCATTTATATGTGAAGCCATCATATTAAGAGTACTTTTGGAAAAAACTTTTTTATCAATTAATTCGCCTTCATTGTCATAACGAGATAAAATAAATTTTTCCAATAAATCTGAAATATCATTTCTATCTGCCTCTTTTAATGATACCTGTTTCCAAAGCTGTATTAACTCACGGTCATTTAGTTTGAGTTTAGAGCTATATGGTCTGCTTTCAATATTAAGATGAATGGGGAAAAAATAAAAATCTCTCTGGGTTCCATATTCATGAACTTGTATTATTGAATTGTTAGCCAGAGAGTCTATCTGATTATTATTAAGCTGAATTTCAATATTTTTACCAGAAATAATTTCGTAATTCTTACCTGGTAATTTAATAATGCCGCTGAAATTATTCTTCTTTAGATTATTATAGTAAAGCTTCTTTGCCGACCAATCAATAGAAAATTCCAAGTCCGGAACATCCCATCTTTGATCAATTGTTGTTTCATCACTATGAGATTCTGAAAATTGAATTTCAGGATTGTTATATTTTACCAACCAATCTTCCCATTTTTCAATAGAATCTTCAAAAACAATCGCGTTTTCAACATTACCGTTTTCCTTATTTCCTCTCCATGCAGCATCGGTAAAGTTAACCGATCCAACTATTGTATACATTTTACGGTTTCCTTTTAACCTGTATATTTTACTATGATTGAATCTGAATACCTTATCCTCTTTTAAACCCGGCAATCTTGACCACACTATTCCTGCTTTTTCAAATTTATCATAAGTTTCCCTGGTAATATCAGCTATGTTTGTTGCGTTATAAGGTGTTAATGCATATATGTTTTTATCTGACAATAACAGTAAACACTCTTTAATAAATTCAGAACTTGAAGAAAAATATGGTGATAGAACCTCAACACGAGTAAATGTTGAATTATCATTTTTTTCAATCAGTTCTTCACAGAGTTTTTTAAAACTTTTTGTAATTGAACTATAAAATATTGTTTTTGTATTATTGGTTGATTGCCTCTGCCTGAAGAATTTTTCTAATTCGTTTTCAGCTTCTGATAAATCAAGATTATTAGTATCACGGATGTTCTTAACAAAATCCCAGTATTGGTTCTTTAAATTTAAAGGGAAAAATTTGCCACCTTTCATTTCAATAACTGATATTCCTTCTATATTTTTACACCACCCTGCTATTGACAAATTATTTGACCCCGATAATATCAGCAAGCTCCAGTCCTCAAGCAAAATAAAACTGTTTTTAGGATGAAAACATGGCTTTTTACCTTCTGTGGTTTTTAAGTCAATAGCCCGAACTTCATAATCCAGTGTAGGTGCATCTTTACTTTTTGCATGAAAATCACAATAAACTGTAATTGGAGGTAAATCCTTTGCATATTTTCGCCATAGAATACTATTTTGTATTTCTAGATCAGAAAAATTAGCATCAGGTAAAAAAATCGGTAGAAGGTAGTTTTCAAAAAACTTTGCATCAAAGTTAAAAGTATAAAAGACTGCAGCTATAACCTTCCTTTTATTTATTGATTCATTTAGTTTTTCAATAATTACATATTCTTCAATCATGACTTTTCAATTTGTTTAAAGAGACCAATATAATTGTTAAGAAAATACGGAAATTCATAGTCAGTATCGTTATTTATTTCAGGTACCTTTTCTCCATTTTCACCGTACAATATCCTGAATATCTTTTTGTCTTCTTCTATCCAGGATTTATTTCCTCTCAATTTGCTTACTTCTTCATTTCTATTAATTATCATTCTTATCATATCTAACACAGGCATTCCGAGTGCTTTATTCAATTTTCTAACTGTTTCATCAGTAAAGTCGTAATTTACTACACCCGGTAATTTTTCAAATAATTGTTCTTTTTTTATCTCATCTTCCGACCATAACGATTTACTCAAAAGATGTGTGAATACTTTATTTAATGGGTGCAATACTTTATCTGTATTATCTATATTTATCAGTACATCTTTTAATGATTCATTTATTTCTTTAGTGTTCAATAATGCCTGAATTATTTGATGAAGCTGGAATGTTGCATTTGTAATTTGTTTATTATGTTTTATTACTTCATAAAGATTATTTTGGGGATGTTCTGCTCCCGGAACCTTTAAAATGTATTCTCTATAGAGGTTTTGCTCATCACTTGTTAGGTTTTTCAACATTTGTGCTATTGGTATCAGATCGTCTCTTTTTATTCTTGACTTTATAATGTTAATGTCAAACAGTGGATTTATTATTTTAAATATTGCTGTTCTGTCAGTTTTAGATAAAGAACTCTCCATAATTGATTTAAAATTTGGGTCTTCTATAATTCCCATATCCCTCAGAGGTCTTATATACTTTCCGTAAATTCCATAAGCCCTTTGGTTACTAAGTATAGTATCAGTTAATGATATATTAAATACATTTTCAGATTCCTTTTTACTGATAAAATCAACACCATTGAAGCCTTTTTCATGGTTATGCATATACCTTGCATAAGCAAAGACTTGTTCAAATTTGATAAAAAATTTAATAAATCCTCTTGGGTCTCTTTTGTCATAAAAATAAAAGCCATAACAAAGTATCATAAAATCTTCAATTTTGGAAGATACTGTTGACAAATGTTTAACTGCTTTATGACCAGCTGCAGCCCATAAGGATTGTAATCCTAAAGGATCCCGCGAACCTTTGATTCGATAATTAGGATCAAGTGACGATAAAAAGTACATGTGTTAATTTTATGTTTTATAAATTATTGCTAATAAATCTTTATCTATACCACCGCCATTCATTGAAAGGTATTGTACTTCATCTGGCATTTTAAAATCAATTATTTTCAGCATTTATCATTATATCTTCAATATTTGATATAACTCCTTTAGTTGTTAAAAATTCAGTCATTTTATATGTATTATTCAATATTAATTTTATCAATCTCCTTCATCAATCTATCGGTTTCATTCAGTGCAACAATTATCTTCTGATAATGCAGAATATCTTCAAACCCTAAGGTTCTTCCTTTGCGGTCTTTGAGCCATTTTTGTGCGGGCTGGTAGCCTCCAATGTAAAAGTTCCAGGCTAATAGGGGAACATTGGCAAAGTATTGTGATGAATTAATATAAACATCGCCCTGCAAAGCACCGGTATCATTTTTTTTAGGTTTAGGAATATATTTTGGTGCTTGACTAATTGTATTATCCCCATCTGTCGGATATTGTGTTATATATTTTTCAACTATCGGGCTTTTCAGAAGATGAATCTGCCTGAGCTCTCCACCGAGCTTTACTAATTGCCAAAAGGTTTGCTGGTCTTTGGGATAAGGAATACGTGGAAAATCTATTTTAAGAAATTCCTTATATTTTTCGCGGTAAGTCGGGCTGTGAAGTACGGCATAGATATAGTCGAGAATGTCAACTTCGCCAAATTCGTCATTACTGTTATTAAATTGCTGAATAATAAAAGTGATTCCAAGTTTTTTCTCAATTGCTCTGACTATCTTCCAGTTTAGATTAAGGCGATAAGGTAGAGTTTTATATACTAACCGAGCCTCTTCGGTCATAGACAACAAATCATTATCATTGTCAGAATTTCCATAAGATTCGGAATCTTCTTTTATTAATGAAAGAGACTCTGGTTTTTGTTTTTCGGGATAGAGATAAAGGGGAAAAGTAGAAGTTATTTCGCTTGTTCTGTTTGAAACAAAAGAGCTTTCAATTATTTTATTTGATATTAATACATGTTGGTATGAATTGCCTGTTTTAAATTGCTTACATAATGATAACCCTAAATTATCACCATTTAAAAAGTGTTGCATAATCTTAGTAACAGGCCATCCCATAAAACCTCTTGATCTCCCAGTATAATAAGTAAATCTTGTGTCAAATGGTCTGTAATTGATTTTTTTAACAAAATCAATATTTAATTTGTTATCAGCAATATCTTTTGTTGCCCAATCATATCTCCAATCTCTAACATCTTCAGGCAACTTGTATTTATTATAAAATTCATTTTTGGGCAAGCTAAGAATATCTGATGCTGCTTTATAGCAATATTCTTTACTTTCATTAATACATAAATTATCTCTTTTTGTTACTATTCCTGTTCCATTAATTTTAAATAATTCAGATAAAGAAAATCCTTTATTGTATTTCTTTTGTTCTTCAAAATTCTTTCCTACAAAGAAATAATTAGGATCAATATTAGGGAGTTCTTTATATGCAACAGATTCAAGAGAGTTTTCTAAAAGAAAATCATATTTAAAATCACGTTTACCAAATAAATCAAAATGGAATATTTTTCCTAATTCGTTTGCTTTCTTCTTGCCTGTTTTAATAAATAGATTTATAGAAACACCCTGCTGAATATCAAAAACATTTTCGTCTTTGCTTCCATCAGGGCAAACTTCTTTTTTCTTGGTATTTCCATGCAAATCAATAATATAAATTTTATCGTAAGTTTTTAATAAATGCCAACGCATGCCTCTGAATGTTGGATTATCCAGAAAACCATGAGGATTGATAAAAGCCAAAATACCACTACCGTTTTTCTCTATAAAATATTGCCCATAACGCAAGAATTTTACATAATCATCATTAATCCATTTAGAATTTTTTTCTTTTAATTTTTCTTTTCCGCCTGGTTCTTTTTTATAATCCTCCATCAAGGTATCTATCCATTTCATCCACTCTCCTTTATTAGAACTTTCACCACTGTAAGGCGGATTGCCAGCAATGACCATAACCGGAGTATCGCGTTTAATATGATTTGCTTCGTTTGCTTCGGCGCTGAGCCAATTAGCCCATAATGTTCCTGTATCCTGATGTTGTTCTTCGAGACTGTTTGTAAGAAATATTCTAAAACGTTGATTAGAGGTGGGTTTATAACCTGTTTCGGATAGAAGTAAATCTAATTTCAAATGAGCCATCGCATAGGAAGCCATCAATATTTCAAAACCATTAAGACGTGGAAGTAAATGGTTTTCCACATAATTGCTCCAGATGCCTTGCTGACCTTCAAAACTTTTATATATAAATTTGACAATTTCAGCAATAAATGTACCTGTTCCGGTAACAGGGTCAAGTATTTGAACTTTGTGCACTTCCTGCTCAAAAGTTTTAATATTATCTTTATATCGCTTATCAGTTTCCTGTAGGTTAACTCTTATTTTAGTTTTACTATTATCTGCTAAACCCTGCGGTAAATTGAATTCGGTTTTTAAAATATAATCAATGGCACGCACAATAAAAAATACTACAGGATGTGGTGTGTACCAAACTCCTCTTGCTTTCCTTAATTTAGGGTCATATACACTAAGAAATGTTTCGTAGAAATGTATAATTGGGTCTTCCGTTTTGGTAGCCTTTCCATAATCCTTCAACAAGTCTTCTACATTGCATGCTAAAAATATATCAACCAAACTATTTACAACCCATTTTATTCGGTCGTCAATATCTGGTCCTGCAATATAACCAAACAATTTTCGTAAAAATGGATTAGATTTTGGAATAAGTTCAGCAGCTTCCTGACGTGAAAAATTATTTATAGATGTATCGTGCAGACGGGCTGCAAACATACCATAAGCAATAGTCTGGGCATAAACATCAGCAAAACCTTTAGGCGTAATATCATGAATAAGGATATTCTTAAAAGCATTCATCTGGTCTTTAAGGGTACTGTCTTCCTGGTTGTTTTCGTCACTTGTCAGAGACTTTTCAATTATATCAGATAGCAAACGGGCTTTGCCAGCCATCATTTCAGCTAATTTTTTAGAACTTTTAATAGTCTGACCAACATGAGAACAAAAACCTTTTATGAAATTAGAAAAAGCATCATAATTTTCAGGCTTTGCAATTATTTTATTTCCCTGAATCTGACCTAAAGAAATGGATGTTACAAAAACACCATCAATGAATAATTGAAAGGTCAGATAATCAGTAATTATCAAGTTATTGAGAGAAAATTTATATCTGTCTAATTGCTCTTTATAAAGTTTATTACTGAGGTCTGCACCAAGGTCCTTAGCTTCAATATAACCAAGAGGAATATCCTTTTTAGTTATTATATAATCAGGTGCTCCACAGGCAATACGAGAGGGTTCATTCGTGACAAGCACATCTTTTACAATATCAGAAATCAGGCTCTGCAGGTCACCTCTATAGCTGTGCTCTGTGGATATTCCGGATTTGAAGCGGGAGTTCAGATTGCTAATGTAGTTTTGAATGGTCATGTTCTTTTAATAGTAAAACAATACAAATATATTGTTTTTTGATAAATACGGAAAAATTTTATTAATAAAATATACACCCCTCCCTTGTCCCAATGAATCGGGACACAATCATCTTAAAAGAAAAAAGTGAGAAAACAGATACAAAGTTCTGTTATTAATTTTTATTCTTATTTATTACAATTTTATCATAAGTCATAGGTGTACCTAAATAATCAAGAATATCCTTCACTTGTTTAGGAGTGAATATTCTCACCTTATTGATTCCTGTTTTCTTTTAAATTCGCTTTAAAAACCTGCTTAAGGTCCTTACATTTACACAGTAAAAATCTGCTAATTGTTGTCTTGTTTCTATTTTAATTTCTTTATTGTTTGATGTTCTATCAGTGATTTCATTTGAGAAATAGCAATTTGATTCAATTGCTGTAATCTTTTAGATTGGCTTAATCCCTGGTGAATTAATACTGCATTAATACTTTCGAGATTTGAGAGAACAACTAACTGCTCGAGTGTTGCATAATCACGAATATTCCCTTTAGTTCCTGGGTTTGAATTCCTCCATTCTACTGCTGTCATCCCAAATAAAGCTACATTCAATAAATCTGCTTCATTTGCATAAATAAAATTAATCTGTTGTTTAGTCAGAGTTGGCGGAATTAGCTTTTCTTTTATAGCATCAGTGTGTATATGATAATTAACCTTTGCCAGTGTTCTTTGTAAATTCCATTCTAATTTCAGCCTGTTGTTTTCTTCCTCTTTTAATCTTTGAAACTCTTTGATAAGATATATTTTGAATTCAGCGCTTATCCACATTCCAAATTCAAATGCAATATCTTTATGGGCATATGTTCCCCCATACCTTCCCGCAGTAGCATTCAATCCAATAGCATTAGTTTTGGTTCCCCATTCCTTAACACTTATTTTATAATTGTTTAATCCTGCTTGACTTTTAATTATGGCGAATTCGCCATAATTAAAACTTGGATTGTAAACTGTTTCCCATATACCTAAAAACTCCACAGTGTTCCTGTTTCTTAGCCAGTCGGAAATAAAAAAATCCCCATCTTTTGCTTTTAACATATCAGTTAAAGAGATATAATCCTGATTATCCTTTTAAATAATACTTATCTCTGTTCCCTTTACTGTAATTGTTTTACCTTTGGTCATAAAGATTAATTTT
>CAZMDE010000069.1:0-9891 GCA_964564355.1 uncultured Bacteroidales bacterium
ACTGTTATTTCTACCACATTACATGGTACCTGGTTAAAGGAACTCACTAAATCCCTCGCGTCGAAACTTAAAGAATATACATTTTATTACAAGCTTCATACAAATGAGGCTATTGATAAAATACACTATATTAAATATTTTGAGGAATTCCCAAATGTGCATATTATCAGTAATGAAAAAAACATTTCTGATTTAATAAGCTGTTCAAAAGCCTTTCTACTTGTTGCATCTACAGTTGTATATGAAGTACTGAACTATGGCAGACCGGTGTTTATTTATAACAAACCCGGACACGAAATTCATGATGATATTTTGTCTTACGATGGTGTTTACCTGATTAATAATGAACTGGAATTTTTAGATATAGAACTTGTTCAAAACAAACCTACAACAAACTTTTTTCAAAAATTTAACGATACTACCTTAAACGAAAAGGTTTTGTTAAAAAAATGATTTAATAGTAAAACAATACTAATTTTTAAATTAACGTTTTTAGCCCGGTTAAATTAATGTACAAATTAAGTGAATTTGGAAAGGTTATAGTGCGATTTACATCTTCGCAGCTGGTTTCTAACTTCTTGAAATTAATATCCGGTTTTCTTGTGGTTCGGGTAATGTCACCTGGCTTATATGGTGAGTTTACAGGTGCGGGGGTTTATATGGGATACATACTATTAGGTCATGGTGGAATAATTAATGGATTAAGTCGCGAACTTCCGTATGAATTAGGTCGTAAAAATGAATCTTATGCAAAAGAATTAGCATCTTCAGTATTTTCACTTTCGCTTATTCTTTGTTTTATAGCAGCAATATTTTTTCTTGCTATTTCGATTTTTCAATTTTACATCGGTAATTTCCTCACAGGATTTATTTATTTGGGCTATTTCATTATAGGTGGACTGCAATTACTTAATATCCATTTTCTTCCAGTGCTTTACCGCACCAACAATGATTTTGACTCCCTTTCACGACAAAATATAAAGTTCGGTATCGGTAACCTGCTATCGGTTGCTTTTGTTTATTTCTGGGGAATTTATGGCCTGATTTTTCGTGGAGTATTCTTAGCCATTTATCAGTTCACCCTATTATTTCTTAACAAGCCGTTTCCCTTGAAGTTTAATTTTAACCTGGTGCATTATAAAAATCTTTTTAAAACAGGGTTCCCAATATTTATGGTAGGGAATGTTAATGGATTATGGTCGACAGTATTGAACAATATTATTTTTTCTTTTGGAGGTGCTTTATATTACGGGCTTTATGCACTTAGCGGCATCGTACAGGGAGTTATAGGAGTTATACCTCAATCATTTAGTGGAATTATTTACCCCCGGATGGCAATAATGCTTGGTGAAGGTAAATCGGTTGCAAGTATTCTAAAATCAAATATTAAACCTTTGATTTTACAGTTCATTGTAATTTTAACAATTGCCATAGTAGGAGCTTTGATGCTTCCTATGGTTACAGACCTGGTGTTGCCAAAATATGCCGGCGGAGTGAAAGCAGCACAATGGATGTTATTTGTACCGGTTGTACAGTCATTTGGTGCTTTTGCCAATATTTACAATGTTGTAAAAAAGCAGTTTTGGTACCTTATTTCCCTGGTTACAGGTGCAGTGGTAGGTTCACTTTTTGTTTATCTGCAAATACATAATAAAGGATTTTACCTTGAAGTATTTCCGCAAGGATTATTATTGGGAAATGCTATTCAACAAGTTCTTAGTTTGTTTTTTATTAGAATTGTTTTATATAAATAGCAAACCATTCGATTCAATTTGATATATTGATTATGATTGATATCTAAATTCAATAATGAACGAATAAAATAATGAGAAGTTTGAGGAGGAAGATTGTCAAGTAACCCGATTAACAAAAATATTTTTAATAAGATGATAAAGCCAAACTCATATTTATATAAAAAAATCCGAAATGTCATTATAAAACTATATACTTTTGGAGTTCGGAAAAGGTTTAAGAAGCTAGAATCATTTATTTCCCCTAATATCGAAATAACTAATCCTCAATTTATCTCTATTGGAAAAAATAATTTTATAAGACCATATGTCTGGATATTTGCTATCACAAAGGATAGTACCGGGAATAATTTCACACCTGAAATAAAAATTGGAGATTACTGCTCAATCGGCAGATTCGTTCATCTTACCTGCTCAAACCGAGTTGTGATAGGGAATAAAGTATTTATTACCGAAGGAGTCTTAATCACAGATAGTTTACACGGTTATAAAGATATAACAAAACCAATACTCGATCAACCCCTGATTTCTTTAGGAGAAATACAAATTGGAGACGGTTCATGGATTGGAAATGGGGCTAAGTTAGTAGGTAATGTAGTAATTGGGGAAAACTGTTTAGTAAGTGCGAATGCAGTTCTTACTAATATTATTGTTCCTGATTATTGCGTTGTATCAGGTATTCCTGGTAAAATAGTTAAAAAATATGACCAAGAAAAACAAGAATGGTATACAATTCAATAAATTAAATATGAAAGTATTAATAACAGGAGGAGCCGGCTTTATAGGCTCATATGTGTGCAAAGCACTCTTAAAAAAAGGATACCAGGTAACAGTACTGGATAATTTAGACCCTCAGATTCACGGGGAAAATGCAAAATGGCCAGGCTATATGCCCGAGGGAACCGAAAATCATATTGGTGATATTCGTGACCGTGAATTGGTACGCCAGCTATTATCCAAATCAGATGCAGTAATACATCTTGCAGCAGCGGTGGGCGTTGGCCAGTCGATGTATAAAATTGAACATTACTGTTCGGTGAGTGTAATAGGCACAGCTATTTTATTGGAAGAGATTATTCCAATCAGGGAGCGGATCAAAAAAATTATTGTAGCCTCATCTATGTCAATATATGGGGAAGGCAATTATCAGAATGCCAAAGGAGAATGGGTAAATGTAAAAACAAGGCCCTTGCAACAGCTCGAAAATGAAAACTGGGAGGTATTCAGTGAAACGGGAGAACAACTCAGGCCATTTCCAACCCATGAAGAGAAACCACTCAAGCCGGAATCTATTTATGCTATCAATAAACGCGACCAGGAAGAAATGGTACTTTCATTTGGTAAGGCTTATAACATACCAAGTGTAGCGTTCCGGATGTTCAATGTTTATGGAGCTTACCAGGCTTTAAATAATCCTTACACCGGAGTAGCAGCAATTTTTAGCAATAAGCTATTAAATGATGAAGCTCCGTTCGTATTTGAAGATGGAAAACAGAGGCGCGATTTTATACATGTAGAAGACGTAGCGAATGCGTATGTGCTAGCAATTGAAAAACATGAAGGTGATGGATTGGCAATGAATCTTGGAAGTGGAAATAGTATTTCGGTTACTGAAATAGCACTTTCGCTGGCAGCAGTGCTGGGGAAAAATATACAGCCTCAGATAACGAATAAATTTCGTGTTGGCGATATAAGAAACTGTTTTGCAGATATTACTCTTATAAAAGAAAAACTTGGATGGACCCCAAAATGGAATTTTGAGTATGGCGTAAAAACAATGACTGATTGGCTTATTGCCGAAAAAGATAATGCAAAAAAGACAGACTCAATAGAAGAATTAAACCAGATGGGCTTAGTAAAATAAATGTTATGAAAAAACTAGTAGTAATATCTACGTCTTCTGTTCCGGCAGTTGGTGGATCAACCATACTTATAAGCAATTTATTAACCGAATACCCTGGAGAAGTTCATGTAATAAGCCTCTTTGATAAATTAGGGCACGAAGATTTGCAACTCATACCTTCGTATCCAGTGCATAGGTTTACAACACCTTGGTCCTTCGTTAACGAATTTGCTTACAGATATTATACCTACATGAGACCTTTAATCATTAGGTTTATGGTAAAAAAGCTCAATGAAATAAAAGCAGATGCTGTTCTTGCCGTGTATCCAACAGGTTTTATATTAGATTGTGCTTATGAAGCAAGCAAAATTACCGGCATCAGGTTTTGGGTACATATGCATGACTTATGGGAAGAGAATACAAGAGAAAATACTTTGGAATACAAACTTGCAAAAAAAAAGGAACAGCAAATACTTACCCAGGCTGAAAAAGTATTTTGCATGACAGATGTGCAAGCAGCTTATTATCACACAAAATACAACATTAATCCGTTTATCCTGCCGCACACTATTCCATCTATTAAACTTAAAAGTCATTTTAAAGTGAATGAAGATTCCAAACAAATCTACAATATCTTATATTCCGGGAGTGTTTCCTGGCATATGAATGAAGATGCTTTAAGAACATTTGTTGCAGCTATTAATATGTTACCCGATAATTATAAAGTAACAATGCTGGTTAAAAATAATACAGATTATCTTAAACAAATTGGAATATATAGCCCAAACATCACCTATAAATGGGTTGGAACCGATGAAGCATTCTCCATCCAGAAGGATGCTGATGTTCTCTTTTTACCGTTATCATTTAAAAATTGTTCTGTTAATGAAGTAAATACTGTATTTGCGACCAAGGCATTGGATTACCTTTCATCAGGAACGCCCATATTAGTATTCTCTCCTTCGTCAAGTTTTCATAATCAATCAGCTTCACGAAACTCATGGGCACACATAGTTGATAAGGATGATCCTACTGTATTATCAAAAGAAATCATCAACTTATGTAAGAATCATGATTTGCAAAAGAAATTGCTGGTTGGTGCAAAGCTGGAAGCACAAGAACGGTCTGCTAAATTTCATGCAGAATTTTTATTTAATCAATTATAGCAGACTGAATCTGACATTTTAATTATTAACCAAATTCACGAGTAACAGAAGAATGGAATTGAGGATTTTGAAGCTTTCGCAGAATAGTGAAATTGAAAAATATGAGCTCCTGCTCAAGGATCAGTTGCCGATCTTTCATACTCAGCGATGGCTACAATCCTTAGGAAGTAAGGTAGAAATTCTAATTTGTTATGCCGGCGATGCAATAGCAGCATATTTGCCATTAGTCAAAACCAGGAAATTTGGCTATATTGGATATCACATACCCCCATATACAGCATATTTTGGTCCACTTATTTTTGAGGGATTTAGTGCAAACCAGGAATTAATTTTGAAATCATTTAACAAGTTCATCAGGCTTTCGAGACATAGTGAGTTTAAAATGAAAAATGAGAACAATGATATTGTCTCATATAAATCAGCCGGTTATTCTATAACAGCAACCCAAAACTACTATTTCCCGCCCAATCAGCATTATGATTTACAAACTGTTAAATCCGTCAAAAGGAGAGATATCATAAAACTTGAAGCACTTGTAAAGCAGAATAAACTCATAATCACTGAAAACAAACAATGGTTAATCCCTGATCTGATCGAACTCTTAAAAATTACAGGTAAAAGAGCAGGTTATAACCCGAAAATCAATACACTAGAAAAAATATTTGAATCGCTGAATCCGGATGATTACTACATAAACCTGATTAAGGATGCAAATGGGGCTTCATTAGCAGGCTCTTTTTGTCCTAAGGATACTAACGGAATGTATCACCTGGTAAGCGCATCGCGCAGGGTTGATGACAAATTACTTAATAGTTGCAACAGCCTGGCTCTATTTCTTGCAGTTAGTTATGCTAATAAGACAGGCCTGGAGTTTGATTTTGAAGGTTCAAATATTGCTGGCGTTGCAAATTTTTATCGTTTAATGGGAGCCATACCACGTATTGTATACAGATACCAGAAATCCAGGTCAATTTACTATCAACTTTTACTCTTAACAAAAAGGATTATTGATGAGCATACAAAAAAAATCTGATAGTAATATAATTCTATCTATAATTTGGTGGATAATGGTTTTTGGACTATTTATTCTCGCAAGATATCCGGAAGCAAACCAGTACTTCCTAAAAGGATTTGTACCCGGGGCATTTATCTATATTCTGATAATCTCAAAACCAAAAATTTTATTTTACGATTTCTCCTTACTTAAATATTATCTTGCGTTATTGCTATTTGCCATCTTTTCCCTGTTTTATACTGTAAATATTGACAATACAATAACCTATCTGCAAGGTATGTTGGGAAATATAATAATTATGTATATTACCATTTTTATTGCACTTAAAAGCAAATCAAGATTAAAAATTGCATTGCCAGTTATGATTTGCCTGTTAATACACCTTTATTTCGGAGCTACAACTCCTGTAGAATTATCAAGTTCAAAAGATATTGAGCGAATTGAAGGAATAGCAGGAAATGCAAATGCTCTTTCATTCAATTATTTTTATGGAATAATTATAGCTTCTTTTTTGATAATATTAGCAAAAAATAAGAGCTTTTTAAAAAAAATAATTTATCTAGTAATAGTTCTTCTCTTCATATTCGGTATATTTTTTACTGGTTCAAGAAAGACTCTTTTTGCTTTAGCTATTTTCATTGCTATTTATTTTTCGATGCAGGTTAGCTTAAGAAATTCCATTCTTATTTTGTTATCCTTAGTGATTTCTTATTTCTCTATTGATTATTTAATGGATATTTTTAGACAGTTTACACCTGTAGGGAAAAGGCTGGAAGAAACAGCGATGCAGAGGGGGATTGAAATTCGTGGAGAATTAATAAGTGATGGAATTAAGATGTTCCTTTCCAGCCCTCTATTTGGAGTTGGCCTCGGGAGTTTTAAGCACCTTTCGAGCAGCGGGCTTATGGCTCATAATGATTATATTGAAATATTAGCAACAATGGGTATAATCGGAATATCCATCTATTTAATGATCTATTACTCATTTTTCAGAATGACAATGTTTCTTAAGAGGAATTCAAACCGAAAGGATATAAAGCTCATGAGTTTCTACCTTTCATTCCTGATTTCGTACATGTTTCTTGGAATGGGGAGGCCGTCATTCCTTTCTTTGACTGATATGTTCATTTTAGCCTTAATAAATACAATGTTGTTTATTGATTACAGCGAATATAGGTTATACCTGAAACAAACCTGATTGCCGTATACAAGAAAGTAAAATTATGGGAGCCTTCTATTTTCAGATTAATTCAATTACTGATGTAAAAGCATTAAAGATTAAAAATGTTTTTTCGGAACGTGGTTTTTGTAATCCTACTATTTTTAAAAGGGAAAAATATACTTTTTGCTATTACCCAAAGTTGAATGGGAATAATCAACTTTACCAAACATGTGAAGGAGACACATTATTTGTTTGCGGTACACTATGGTACAATAACAAATCCTTTAGCCTTGCCAAAAGTATTATCCTGGAAGAATTAAAAAACAATATTCTTAACTATAATTTGGTCAGAGGCAGTTTTTGTTTGGTATTCTTACCCGGAGACATTCAAAAGAATGCTGTTGTTATTCATGATGCCAAAGGTATATATAGGTTTTATTCAAATAAGGAAGGAGGCATCGTTTCCAGTTCGTGGTTAAGTATTGTTAAGCCACAGGACCGAGTAAACTGGGACATTGATGCAATTCGTGAAAACCTTATCTTAGGTTTCAATATTGGTGAAAACACATTTGATTCAAAAATAAAAAGAGTATTATCGTCGGGCAACCTCCCTACTGATATAATATATATAAGGAAAGATGATACTACTTTCATAAAACCAACACAATTTGATAACAGAAAAAAGGGAATATCGGCCTCCATTGAAATGCTTGAAAATACATTGAAGCCAAAGATCTTATCCATGCAAACCAATTTACTTGGATTGTCGAGCGGATATGACAGCAGGCTACTTTTATCAGTTTTGAAAGACGGATTGAGTGATCGCGTCGATTTTTTTAGTTTTTACAAACCAAATGATAATGATTTAATAATTTCGAAAGAAATCGGGCGGAAATTGAATAAGGAAATCAAAATTCTGGTTAAAGAACCTGAAGACTATAAACAGAACCATGAACAGATTTATCACAAAGCTTTTTTGTTTTTTGACGGTCAGATCATTGATATGATTCACTACTCCAAGCCAGATTATACCAGGGAATTCAGGAATGAGTTAATTGGAGACCACGAACTGCATCTTTCAGGTGTAGGTGGCGAAATTTTTAGAAATTATTCACATGATCATTTATTCATGGTTAAAACTGAAGATTGGATTAATAGTCAATTCCTAAAGGGTAATCGTGAAAAACGATCAGAGATTTTCCACTTATCAGTTAAGAATACAGCTTCCAAAATAAATGAACTAATCAATATAGGAAATGGCGAAATAAGTTATATACAACGTAAACAATTTTACGGAAACATAACTTTAAGAGATTGGCATGGAGTAAGGAATACCACCGAGAACCAATACAGTAATTATTATTCGCCTTTTACTGATACAGATCTTATTACTTTAAGCTATAAAACTATTAAATTTCAAGGTTTTGGAGGCAGGTTTGAAGCAGATATGATAAGGAATTCGTCACTTGAACTGGCTAAAATAAAGAGCGATTACGGGCATAATTTTAATTTCATTCCTTACAAAATAAGGTCTATAAATTTCGCAAAATGCCTTGTCAAACACCCGCAACTATCGTTTATAAGAAGTCTGAAACCGCAAAGAATAAACATACACTCTTTATCTCCGTATGAAAAATATTTAGAAGTCAAAGGCAATGCACTATTAAAACAACTGGACTTGCCGGAAAATTTCATTACTCAAAAAAAAGAACAAATACTGGCAATACTTCATATAGCGGAAGAGTTAGTTTAACATTAAACTAAATTCAGGAAGCTGCTATTCACATTTATACATCAAATCATGATTGAAAAGAAGACCAAAAGAATATTAAAGGCATTACTTAAGCGCACTTTTCTACCTCCGGACTATAGAGAGAAACAATGGGAAAATGATTTTCCATATCTTAATAAGCCTGAAGCCATATCGAAGAACTTTAATTCCCCTATACGTGTAGGTATTATCTCTGATAAGAGTTATTCGTATAAGTACTATATCAGTGCATGCATAAATCATGAAATCAGTTATACTGTTATAGATTTGCTGAGCGACGATTGGTTAGATCAAATAAAGTCAGCAAATGTTTCCGTTCTCTTTTCATGGCCTTATTCTACTGACAGAGTAATGAGAGATCTCTATCAATCTCGTGCGTATTTAATTAATAAATTCCTCAGTATACAGTTAGTTCCAAGCTTTGATGAGAGTTGGTTTTATGAAAACAAAGCTAAACTGGCCGATTTCCTGAAAGTTAAAGGGTATAGTCATCCGCAGACACATGTGTTCTATAGAAAAGAAGATGCAACAGAATTTGCTAACATATCCAAATATCCTGTTGTTTTCAAAACTGATATTGGGGCTCTATCAAGTGGCGTTATCATATGCAAATCTGTTAATGAAGCCCAGAAATTGATCAACAAATGTTTTGGAAAAAAGGGATATACAAATGCATCTATTGATTATAGGGACAAGCAATGGGGATATATTATTTTCCAGGAATGTATAACTGATGCAAAGGAGTGGCGGATGGTACAAATAGGTGACTCAGTTATGTGCAGGATAAAGGAGAAAATAGGAGAATATCACAGTGGTTCGGGAAAAGTTGAATGGGGTAAACCGTCTAAAAGGCTGCTCGATTTATTTTGGTCGATTACAGAAAAGGAAAATTTCAAAAGTGTTAATATTGATTTCTTCGAGGATTCAGTAGGAAATTATTTAATTAATGAAATTCATCCTGTGTTCGGCGATATATTGAAAAATAATCTGGTCAAAAGCAGTGGTTTAATGGGGCGTTATCTAAAAACAGGGGAAGATTGGATTTTCGAACCAGGGTACTTTTATGAAAATGCATGTGCTGATTTGAGATTGGAGTATTATATCGAAAATATCATTATATAATTTTTGCATGAAAATATGTATTATAACAAGTATGCATAATTGGGACGACGACAGGATTTTC
>CAZMDE010000070.1:0-9838 GCA_964564355.1 uncultured Bacteroidales bacterium
GAGTGAGACGAAGTGCTTCGAGATTGCGCACCGTCTCTTCAAGGTAGTGCTTCTTAATTCCATAAATCTGTTTAATTGCAGCTATCTCATTTAAAATTTTTTGTTTCTCAGGGTTTTTATCTATCACTTTACGTCCAATTATCATTATATTTTTAGATGTGTGTTCATATGAAATAAATTCAAACACTTTGGTTTTATATCCATAAGCCTCCATTATCATGGCTCTTATAGTGTCGGTAATAATTTCAGCCTGACGTTCTTTAAGGATTCCATGCTTTACAACATTACTAAGCTCATTGGTAACATTAAGATCTTTTCTAATTTGCTTGTGGCAGCATGGTGAAACGACAATCAAAGATGCATTCGCTTTAATACCTTTGCAAATAGCATCGTCAGTTGCAGTATCACAAGCATGCAATGCAATTAAAATATCTGTCCTGTCAAGTTCCACCTTTTCTATTGTACCGTTAATAAAATTCAGATTGCTGAATTTAGCTTTTGCGGCAATTGAATTGCAGAGTTCGACCAGTTCCGCTCTTGATTCTACCCCGGTCATATTTGGAGTTTTTCCTAATGTGTTAGTCAAGTAGTCATACAATGCAAATGTTAGGTAACCCTTGCCGGAACCCATGTCTGCAACTTGGTAAACATCAGGCAATGAAAGCTCTTTTATTTCAGGTTCCAGAAGCTCAATATATCTGTTAATCTGTTTATACTTATCACTCATTTCTCTTCTCACATCCCAATTTGCATTGGTAATTCCTAAGTCCCTTAGATAAATATTTCCAGCAGTATTTACAAATCTTTCCTTTACTTTATCATGACTGAAAGTTGTTAAAGGCTCCAGTGTGGCTTTATCAGTATTGAGTTTATAGTTCCCTTTTTGATTAAAAATAAGCTTTAGATTCTCCTTGTTTGCAAATAGTTCTGCATTATAGAAATCATTCTCAAGAGCCTGCTTCACAATCTCTATTCCTTCAGCAAACTCATGGTTTTTAGTAATATCTTTAGTTTTATGCCTGTAAACAAAATTCAATCTGTATCCACGTTTTAGCTTAGCTATTGTAACAATTATGCTTTGCAAATCTGAAGCTTTATCTCTTCTGCTGTTAATATGCAGTCTTATTAATTCTTTATTATCAATAATGTTCAGGAGTTTGCTGAAAAATATATTTTTCTGAGTATGGTCCATTTTGTTAATTTTAATATTTATTTCAAATTTTTTACTATTTAAACTGTTAATAGTTCATTAATAATGTATTGCAAATTTATAATAAAATTTGATGATGAATGATAGAAGAATTTTGGTAACTAAAAGTTTAAAATATCGTTACATATAAAAGTGAAATAATTAAAATAAATGGAACTTAAGGAAACATTAGAGAAATATTCATGAAAAAGAAAATTATTATAAGGATTTGCTTTTTGCATTTAATAGGCGTTATATTTATATTTACCAATACTTGCAGGAAATCTGATAATAAAAGCGATTTAATAGATTCGAGAGTTTTTACAACAATTGACCGTACAGTTGTTCCTGTTTCCGTACCTTCAGGTTCGCCCATGCTTTTCCCTTATGAACTTTCTAAATATACGGAGTATGGTTTTGGTGTTTGGCAATATGGTCAGGGAGTTGCTATTGAGAAAAGGCTGGATCTTATGCCATCAGGATATTCTGCATCTATAAGCAATACTGCAAATCTTCTTCATTTTTTCAGCATTACAGACATACATATTACAGACAAAGAATCTCCGGCTCAACAGATATTATGGGGCTACAAAGGCAAAAATTATTATAGAGGTGGAAATTCTTCGGCGTATTCAGGTGTTATATTATATACTACACAGGTTTTGGATGCAGCCGTTCGTACGATAAACACACTTCACAAAGAAAAGCAGTTTGATTTCGGCATATCACTTGGGGATGTTTGCAATAATGATCAGTACAATGAATTAAGGTGGTATATAGATGTCCTTGATGGGAAGCTGATAAACCCAAGTTCAGGCAATCATGCCGGTTCAGACAATATAGAATATCAGAAACCTTTCCAGGCAGCCGGGCTTGACCATACTCTTCCATGGTATCAAGCGCTTGGTAATCACGACCATTTTTGTACGGGTGTTTTTTATCCGAATGATGAAATAAAAAAGATATATATCGGAGAGAATATGCTCAATATGGGAAACATATTAACTGACCCACTCGGACCTGACAGTCGCGGTTATTATATGGGCGCAGTTGACGGGCGGACACCTTACGGTAATATCATCGGAGCAGGTCCTGTCGATAGTTTCCCGACAATTCCAAAGGTGCTTGCTGCTGATCCGGATCGCCGCTTTCTTTTAAGAGGGGAGTGGATGAATGAATTTTTAAATTCATCATCAAGCCCCAATGGTCATGGTTTCAATTCATCAGATGCTGATAAAGGATTTGCCTGCTATTCATTCGAACCCAGGTCAGATCTGCCAATAAAGGTTATTGTGCTCGATGATACTGAAAGAGAAGATGAAACATATTATCACGGTTTGGCTCATGGATCGCTGGACCAGGAGCGTTACGACTGGTTGGTAAGTGAACTCGACAAAGGGCAGACAGAAGGCAAACTTATGATTATAGCAGCGCATATTCCGATAGGAGTTAGTTATGGTCCCGTCGGAAATTATATGGATTGGAGTTTATTCGCAGCTGTATCCGAAGCAAATCTTATTGCCAAACTTCATACCTATCCTAACCTGATTTTATGGATTGCCGGACACCGACATATCAATAAAGTTACTGCACTAAAATCGCCGGATGAAACTCACCCTGAATTGGGTTTTTGGGAAGTAGAAACTTCTTCTTTAAGAGATTTTCCTCAACAGTTCCGAACATTTGAAATATTCCGCAATAGCGATAATACTATTTCTATAAAAACAACTGACATTGACCCGATAGCAAATGCAGGTTCTTTATCTTTAATTTCACGTTCTTATGCAATAGGAGCTCATCAGATATTCAGCAATGAGACGCCATATTTACCTTCTGGTGCATATAATGCTGAACTTGTAAAACAATTAAGCTTTGAAATGCAGACGAAAATACAGAACTACGGAATACCTATACAGAAGTAAATGCTTTTACTTTTTATGTAGAATTATTTCTTTATTCTTTGCTACTCTTCATTCATAATCTTGACTTTTTAAATACAAAATATAATCTATCTTTGCTTCATTAAATTATATAAAAATATGGAATTTTCAGCGCAACAGATAGCAGGGCTATTAAATGGTCAAATTGAAGGTAATGTAAATGTGAAAGTCAGTAAATTATCAAAAATTGAAGAAGGCGAACCGGGCTCAATTTCTTTTCTTGCTAATCCAAAATACACTTCTTATCTTTATACTACCAATGCTTCTCTGGTGATTGTTAATAAAGCTTTAGAGCTAACTGCGCCTGTTTCTGCAACTCTTATAAGAGTTAATAGTGCGGAAATTGCTTTTACCACTTTGCTCGAAATGTATAATCAGGTAAAGCTTAATAAAATTGGAATTTCTAAACTCTCTTTTATTTCTGAAAGTGCTAAGGTGGGCACTAATATTTATGCAGGAGAATTTTCTTTTGTAGGGGAAAATGCAAGAATAGGTAATAATGTAAAGATATATCCACAGGTATATATTGGCGATAATGCAGTAGTTGGCGATAACACTACTTTGTTTTCAGGTGTCAAGTTGTATTCTGAAACAGTAGTTGGTAAAAATTGTATCATACATTCAGGTACAGTAATTGGTAGTGATGGTTTCAGATTTAATCCCCAGAACAACAATCAAAAGGTTCCGCAAATTGGTAATGTGATTATAGAAGATGATGTTGAGATTGGCGCTAACTGTGCTATTGACAGAGCTACACTCGGTTCAACCATTTTAAGGAAGGGGGTTAAGTTTGACAATCTTATTCATATTGCCCACAATGTTGAAATAGGAGAAAACAGCTACCTGGCAGCTTGTAATGTTGTGGCAGGTTCTGCCAAAATTGGTAAAAATTGTATGTTCGGCGGACAGGTAGGAATTGTTGGTCATTTGGAGATAGCTGATAATACTACTATCACAGCACAATCAGGTATATCGAAAAATGTAACAAAAAATGGTGAGATTCTGATGGGTTCGCCTGCTTTTGAAGCTACTAAATACAGAAAATCATATATTCATTTTCGCAACCTGGATAATATAGTGAAAAGATTAGGTAAATTAGAGAAGAAGTAGATCAATATTTCATAATATTAATTAATGTCTATCCAAAAAATCATAAAAGTTACGTTAAGCCAATCCAAAGTAACGAAAAAAATAATTAAAGCTTATAAACAGATACTAATTACTTTACTTTTTTGACCCTGAATTTCCCTGTAGCTTTTATTTTTTTATCAAGCTGCTGGGTATTTCCAACCCACAGACACATTTCTGCTTCAAAGGTTCCTGTTATGTAATTGTTTTCTCTTTTTTCTATAGTACAGGTACCTGAGAATCCTGAAATGGTACTATAAACTTTTCTGGTCCAATTAGTAGTACTAACTTCAGTATAACTACAACCAAATTCTTTATTGTTATAAGTTTTAATTAAAACAGTATTAAAAGTATTATTATTAGCGGAAGGGAATGACAGACTGATATTATCCATAAATTTCATATCACTTCCTATTAAGTAATCAGTTCCCCCTTCTATTCCAAAATATTTGTAAACAGCATCCTCTCCATAATCAATACTTTTACCTTTTATATCTTTGCTCAGATCTCCTGAAATAGTGAAATCCATATATACCTCAGGCTCAACTTTAACTGTTGCGCTAAACATAACTGCCTTACCTCCCTGGTCTGCACCTATTCCAACAGCTGTAGCCTCCATCCAGATAGTGCCGGGAGTTACATCAGGAAATGATAATGCTAAAGAAGCAATCCCTGTTTCAACTGTCCTTCTGAATTTTGCTGCGCCTGCAAAGCCTATTGGCTTAAACATAACATCAATACCCTCTACAGGTTTGCCGGTTTCCCCGTAAGTAATTTTAACTGTAAAAGGTTCAGCCAACACCTGCCCTACATATCCTGATTGACCATTACCTGATACATATTCAAATTTATATGTGATTTTTTCAGTTATTTCAGAGCCATTTTCATCTTTTGTATCTGCGGCGAGTTCATCGTTTACTGTTGTTGTTTCATCTTCTTTGCCAACCTCAGTATTTTCATCACCAAAACGAACTTTGTATTTTTCAACATCAAAATATGAATCTTTATTTTTTTCTAAATCTTTTCCTGCCTTTTCAGCTTCAGGCTCTTTTTTCCCTTTCAGAAAGTCTATTACCTTCCATACCAAGTCTATTCTGAAATGTGTTCGCAGTTTAATAAAGTCTTCACAGGTTTGATTAAATTTTTCAAGCAAACCATCTTTTTCATTTGACATATTCATTGTTCTGAACTGCTGATTAGTATGATTATATCCTATCAATTCTGCAATGTCATTATCTTTTTTTATTTTTTTACTCTTAATCGTAGGAGAAACCTCAGTAACGCCGTTATCACCAAGCATAAAAGAATATTTTACTTTGCCTGTCATTTCCGACCAGTCGAAATTTGTATAAACATCTGCTCTTGCCATATTATTATCCTGATAGGTCAGTCTGGTTAATACATTGTTTTTCTGTCCTGTTATATCAACAGAATAAATCAAGCCAATCAAATGATCACTGTTTTCGCAGAAAACCACTTTGTTTTTAAGGTTATCTTCAGTTATAAGGCTGTATATATCATTTGCAAAACCTGTATTATCAAATTTGCCCATTGCAAAGACATTTTTATCCTTAAAAGATATCTTTGCCAGCAATCCAACTTTATCAGCGCTGACAACAGAGTTATACAGAGTCAATTTTTGATAATAATTTGTATCAGTAGGATTAATGTTAGGATTTTGTTTATCATCATTAATATTACTATCTTTTTTACAACCTGTAATAATAAATACAATGAGTAATGACATTAAAAAAATCTGTAAATAATTTTTCATGTTTTTAAAAATTTAAATTTCGGACTATTTATTATTGTAAGTGATTATAATAATTTTTTAATTTAGATAATTAATTATTGCAAAAATATTAATTTACAGGACATGTAAAAAATTGATTTTTTATTCAATATACAAATACCCAATACCAGATGGTTGGTATTGGGTATTTGTATATTGGCAATTATTGATATTTAGAATTTGAAATTTATCAGTTAATGCTTTTTAATCCTGATATTTATATTTTTTCCGTCACTTGGATTAGGATAGATATTCATATCATAATTAATGTCATTTTTTATAGCTACAGCTACAGGCTTATAATATTGATGGTTTCCATCATAGTTAGTTTGTTTCAGCCTGTAATAATTAATATTTTTTAAAGGATGCTCATCAATAAAATTGTAATTTAATTCAGTATTACTAAATCCTGCGCCTTTAATAGTACCTATTTCCTGATATTCATTTCCATCAATGCTTCTTTCAATAGTGAAAATATCAGTATTTATTTCAGTAGTAGTGTTCCAGTTTAATTCAATTTTATTATTAACTTCTTTACCTTTTAAGCTAAGGAAATCATTTTTAGTGACAGATTGTGACTCACTGATAACCGGTTTTTCACTTATTGAATCTTTAATTTTTTCAATCTTTGAGTCTGTAAATTTCAGATAAAACCTGTTGCTGTCTTTATTGTCAGGTTTAAAATTGTATATAGGATTAGTTTTAAGATTCTGAGTGTTTCCGGTTTTAGTATCAACAAGAAATACATTAACACCACTTGGGAGCTTCTCTATTTCTGATGCATTGATAGTATATTTATCTGTTGTATTCACTTTAATGTTGAGAGGTATTATCAAATTATTTTCAATTTGAGGAAGAGCCTTTATTGCATATTTTTCATCTGCAACTATAGAATAAATATTAGGAACATTTTCAGCCGTATTCATTAGCTTTTTAGCATCAAATAGAGTGTTGAAACTTTTGTTTGCTTCATTAATAAACATTAATAATGTTTCATCTCTGTATTGATCGTTTTGTGCAATATGAGCAGATAGTCGTATTGTAGGATATTTATACTCAAATTTGGTGTATTTTTTCAGAAGAGAATGCATAGCAGTATTACTAACATTTCTGTATTCATTTTTTAAAGTAAGTGTAGAATTGCCAGGTACTGTATTTAATACAAGAAAAGTTTGACCTGCAGGAATATATCGGCTTGGTGTAAATGCTCCTGACCCTCCGCCATTAGGATTATAATAGCCGTAAACACCATAATATTGTGAAGTTGGTTTGAAGATTGCAAAACCATGTGTGATACCATTTCCTATTCCACCACCATCTCTTACAGCATGCCAATCAATCGGAGAAGGGTAAGGGTTACCAATAACATTCCATCCATTACCAGGACCTGTGCCATAATTAACGCCATTAATATTATCAGTTTTTCCGAACTGGTTAATTTTAATGTTGTTATGAACAAGGTCAGTGCTGACAGCAGTTTTTGTTACAATACATTGATAATCTCCTTTATTAAGCTCTGTACCAGGTATAGTTGTGCTTAATAAACAGGAAGCTGTAAAGTTCATAGTATAACCTGACATAGGAGCTATTACTTCGGAGCCTGGAGGTACAAACCAGCAGTTTTGGTCATAATTTGTATTGTGTGTATGCGCTTCCACCATTTTCCACACATTTGGGAAATTTGCTGCTGTAATACCTATATCAGGATTATTATAAAAACCTGTATTCCCTTTGGCTAATGTAAATCCCGTAATTTGTGATAATTTCAATCCGGTTACAGGGAAAGAAATGTAATGATATCCTAAAGAAGGTATGAATCTTTCCACTTTTGCTGTTCCTGTTATGTTGATTGCAGATGGTTCATCGCTTTGTGTTATTGCTCCGCTGCCAGTTGCATCAGATTTAAGTAATAAGTTACCTTCCATATTAAGAATTCCGTTTACACTAAGAGCTGCGCCAGGATTAATTGTTAAATCGTGACAAACTCCAACTGTACCTGAACTAATAAATGGCTGATAGGTAGCGGTTGCAGGAATTGTTAGATCTGAACTAGTATTTGGAATCATACCTGTGTTCCAGTTATCACCATTATTCCAGTCAGCATTAATAGTTCCTACCCATAAATTTGGAGGAGTTCCCCAATTGTTGTTACTTATAGAACCAATAGTAAATGGGCTGAAGCTTGTTATTAATTCCGACCTGATAGCTCCATATGAATCTGCACCAAATGTACCGTTAATAGCAGTTTTTCCTTTGTTTTCCCATTTATTTTTTATAGCATTGTCAAAGTGTACTACAACTAAATCCTCAGAATTAGAGATATTCAGTTTTTTCCAGTTTAAAGTAACGTATGCATTATTATTGCCGGATTTTCTGTTTAAGTCCCAGAATTCAATAGGATTTAAGCTTTTAATATTTAAATCTACCTGAGTTGCAAAAATCGGAGCAGTTTTAAAATACTCTGCCTGGAATGTTACCATTGTAGTATCCTGCAAATAGAAACCTATTGGATGCAATGGGTTTTTAGAAATAGATTTTCCTACAGGGAAAATGAAATCTGTATTCCCAATTTTTATCATAGGTCCATTTACATAGCTGAAATCATTTGCTCCACAATCATTAGTTTTTGCTCCAAAAACAGTTGCATTTTTAGTTAGTATGAGGATATTATTGTTTGAAGTATTTAAAATACCTTTTGTAAATTTAATCTGATTATTAACAGTAATATTACCTGATGTATTTATATTGTTTTTATTGTTATTGTTATTAAGAGTAAATTTCCCTGTAATAATATTTCCCATAATATTTTGAGTAGAAGAGCCATTGAAAATTAATTCCCCAACACCAAAATTAGTTGTTCCTGTATTATTCAAATTTCCGGATATTGTTATTACTCCACTGTTATTTATAGCTCTGATATTATCCATACTGCTTTGAATAATTAGGTCTCCATTTACTGAAAGAATAGCATCGTTTTCTAAAATAACTGATGCGCCTGTATTTATAGTAATATTCTTACAATTAGCTTTTGTTGAATTATGAATAACTGGCTGATAAGTTGCATCGGAAGGTATAATAACGTAAGTGTTATTGTTAGGTAATGAACCATTACCCCAGTTATCTTTTTCTTCCCATTGTTCATTTTTACATCCTGTCCAATACCCATCTGTTAAATTGCCAATCAGAGTTATTGTAGTTGCAGGTGAATTTACAGTTCCACAGGAAGAACTAGTTACAGCACAGTAAAAAGTTGAATTATTAACTAATGGTTCTGGTGTATAGGTTGAGTTTGTTGCACCATTAATTATTTCATCATTGTTAAACCATTGATAAAGGTATGATTCAGAACCACCTGTACCTGTAGCAGTAAATTTACCTGGTGATGAATTGTAGCAGATTGGTGAAGCTCCACCACTAATATTAGCTGATAGGTTTCCATTCAAAGTTATTGTTGCGCTACCAGAAATTTCTTCAGGATTTGCAATATGTTTTGCGTCGCTTAAATTCGTAACCATAAAGGTTGATGTTGTAGTAGGTGTTACAGTAATTATTTTTGGTGAACTTTCAATATTATTTATGGTTACAGGAGTTGTTCCATCAGTATAAGTTATGCTCCATGGTTGTGTTCCTGATAGAGCGACAGATAAGTTAGCAGAGCCTCCGTCACAAATATAAGTTGTTCCGCTAATTACAGCAGTAGGTCTAGAATTTACTGTAACAATAGCTGAGCCGGTAATATCTACATCTGTTGCATTACAATTAGCATCAGATACAGATGTTATAGTATAA
>CAZMDE010000071.1:0-9739 GCA_964564355.1 uncultured Bacteroidales bacterium
AATATAATACATTTGATTCAACATCATTAATATATTTAGCTCTTGTGAAATAAACAAGATTGGAAGCGAATTTAGGAATGCTTTCATCTTTATGAAGGTCAACGAGCACAGATTCGTAATCCTTTGTTTTTACATATTTAATAAACCTGTTTTTAATTCTTCTTCCATTATACCATAAATACATAACCCAAAATAAAATTCCTGCAAGTAAAATTGTAAACCATCCTCCCTGAAGGAATTTATGGAGGTTTGCAATAAGAAAGGATCCTTCAATTGTAGTGTAAATTAATACAAAAAGCCCGACAAGCAACATTCCTCTTTTTCTGTAAAACAAATAAAACATCATGAGAAAGGTTGTCATAAGCATTGTAATATTGTTTGAAAGTCCATAAGCTGCTTCCATGTTTGAAGATTTCTGAAAAAATAATATTACAAATACACAACAAATAAATAAAAACCAGTTTATTGCAGAGATATACATCTGCCCTTTTAGATTAGTAGGATAGTTTATTTTTATTTTGGGCCAGAAATTAAGTTGTATAGCTTCGCTGATTAATGTATAAGCACCGCTAATCAAAGCCTGGCTTGCAATAACAGCAGCACAGGTAGAAATAGTAATGCCGGTTATCAGAAACCAATTGGGCATCAGTTCAAAAAACGGATTTATACCGGGTATGATTTTATCTGAATTATTCAGAACCCATGCTCCTTGTCCAAAATAATTTAATATCAGACAAGTTTTAACAAAAATCCATGAAATTCTGATATTGTTAACACCGCAATGTCCTAAATCCAAATATAATGCCTCAGCTCCTGTAGTACATAAAAAGACAGCTCCCAACAATACAAAGCCTCCGGGATATTGTGTTAAAAATTCGTAGGCATAATAAGGATTTATTGCATAGAATATCGTTGGAAATTTCATTACCTGAACAGCTCCTAATACGCCAAGCATAAGAAACCATATTAACATCATAGGACCGAATGACTTGCCAAGTATGTTAGTTCCAAACTGTTGTACAAGAAATAATAGAGTAATAATAATTAACACAATTGGAATTACCGGGATATTAGGGTTTATAATGGTTAATCCTTCTATTGCAGAAACAACAGTAATTGATGGCGTTATAACACCGTCAGCAAGTAAGGCAGCGCCACCGATTATGGCGAAAACATAAGCCCATTTAACTTTTCTTCTCAGGAGGGCAAATAATGAAAATATCCCCCCTTCTCCTTTGTTGTCTGCTTTTAAGGTAATTATTATATATTTTAAAGTTGTTTGTAAAGTTAATGTCCAAAAAACACATGATAAAGCTCCTAATATAAAATCATTGTCAATTCTGATTCCACCATTAACAATAGCTTTAAACACATACAAAGGAGAGGTTCCAATATCACCATAAACTATACCCAGGGTTATAATAAGCCCGCTCAGGCTTAATTTGATGGTTTGATGGTGGGTTAATCTTCTTTGCATGGGTTAATTCATTAGTAAATTAGTTCATTTGTTAAATGGTGATAATAAAATTATATTCAATCCTGTGTCTTTGAGTTACGAAGTTTACTTTTTCTGATTCCGTATGCAAAATAAATAACAAAACCTAAAGCCATCCAAACAATAAGACGTAACCAAGTATCTAATGGTAAAGCAGCCATTTGAATAACACAAATCAATGCACCCAATAAAGGAACATAAGGAACGAAAGGGGTTTTGAAAGGTCTTTTTAGGTCTGGTTTTGATTTTCTTAAAACAAGAACGCTAATACATACTATAGCAAAAGCAAGCAGGGTGCCAATAGAAACAAGCTCGCCCAATATGCCGATTGGCAAAACTCCTGCCAATATCATAGCTACTCCTCCGGTTAGTAATTGGCTTATAAAAGGTGTTTTGTATTTAGTATGTAGCTTTGAAAAAACAGGGGGAAGTAAACCATCTTTTGACATAGTGAAAAATATTCTTGGTTGTCCAAGGAGCATAACCAATATAACAGAAGTTAATCCTGCAATTGCTGCTATTTTAATAATAGGTCTTAGCCAAAACATGCTCTCTCCCATAGCATCAACTCCAACAGCAATAGGGTCAGCAACATTTAATGCAGTGTAGCTTACAAGCCCGGTTAATACAATTGCAACAAGTATATATAAAACAGTTGAAATACTCAGAGAGCTTAGAATACCAACAGGCATATCTTTTTGAGGGTTTTTCGATTCCTGTGCTGCCGTGGAAACTGCATCAAACCCAATGTAAGCGAAAAATATTACACCCGATGCCCGTAATATACCACTCCATCCAAAGTGTCCCCATTCGCCGGTATTAGCGGGAATAAACGGATGCCAGTTGCCTGCTTTGATAAATGCAAAACCTAAAGCAATAAATAAAATGATAACAGATACTTTAGTAATAACCATTAAATTATTAAAGTTGGCAGATTCCTTTATTCCAATAATAAGAAGTAAAGACAGAAGCCCTATAATAAACATGGCAGGTAAATTGAACATGCAGGTGATATGACTTAAAGAGTGAATATCTATTCCCTGAGTTGATAGGCTTTTTGTGAGTTGTTCTGTAATAGGTTTCCATCCCATATTCGGAACATCTACAAGAATTGTTCCCGGAGCGGCAGTAAGTTTTGCCGGAATAAATATTCCGAAATCTTTTAAAAAACTAACCACATAACCAGACCATCCAACAGCTACTGTCGAAGCAGCGAATAAATATTCAAGTATTAAATCCCATCCTATAATCCATGCAAGAAATTCGCCCAGAGTGGCATAAGAATAAGTATATGCACTTCCTGATATAGGTATCATTGAAGAAAATTCTGCATAACATAATCCGGCAAAAGCGCAGGCGCAACCTGAAATAATAAAAGAAATTACGATTGCGGGACCTGCATATTGTGCTGCTGCCTGTCCTGTTAATACAAAGATTCCAGCTCCTATTATAGCACCTATGCCAAGAGTTGTAAGATTGGTTGCAGTAAGCACTTTTTTGAATCCATGTGTTTCGGATTCTGCAAGCAGTTGATTAATGGATTTAGTTCTGAATAATTTGTTTGCCATTTTAAAGATTATAAGATTTAAAGATTCATTTTTTTATCTTCTAATTATAAAACTTCAGAATTGTTTTCGGTGTCAAATATATATTTATTTAACAAATGATAAGAAATATTTATAGAGAAGTTTAAAGTTTGGTAATAATTAATTATTCAGAGCCTCCTATCAGACTTGAACTGACGACCTGCTGATTACGAATCAGCTGCTCTACCAACTGAGCTAAAGAGGCGTTCATTTAATTAAGAAATGGTCGGGATGGCGGGATTCGAACCCACGACCCCTTCGTCCCGAACGAAGTACGCTACCAGACTGCGCTACATCCCGAAAATTCAAATATAATAAAATTCTGAATTTAGCGGCAAATATAGTAATTTGTTTATTTGTTGATTTTTCATTTATTTTTCAAAAACTCCTAATACAGAATACTTGTGTCTTGTATAAGATTATTTATGTAATTTTGTAGTCTTTAATACGTTTATAGAAAAAATAAAAAATGAGCAGAATAATGGCAATAGATTATGGTCAGAAAAGAGTAGGAATTGCTGTTACGGATGAATTGCAGATAATTGCAGTTCCTCTTGAAACTGTTCATTCAAAAGATATTATAAGTTTTTTAAAAAAATATTTAAACCAGGAAAAAGTTGATGCATTTGTGGTGGGAGAACCTAAGCAGATGGATAATAATCCCTCTCAGTCATCACAAATGATAGAAAATTTCATAAAACAATTGAATAAGATATTTCCACAAATAGGAGTAAAAAGAGTTGATGAGAGATTTACATCTAAAATTGCTTTACAAACAGTCCAGACATCAGGGTTAAAGAAAAAAGACAGACAGAATAAAGCACTTCTTGACAGTATAAGTGCTACTTTAATTCTTCAAACTTACCTTGAAAGTAAAAACTTAAACCTTAAACCTTAAAGTTGATAATTAATAAATGGTATTACCAATTTTAGCATATGGCTCACCAATCCTTAGGATTGCAGGGGAAAATTTAACAAAGGATTATCCCGGCTTGAAGGAATTAATTGATAATATGTATGATACTTTGTATGCTGCAGATGGAGTTGGCTTAGCTGCCCATCAAATTGGACAAGCATTAAAACTGTTTATAGTTGATACAAGTCCTTTTTCGGATAAATACCCTGAAGCAAAAGATTTTAAAAGAGTGTTCATCAATACAGAGATAATAGAAAAAAATGGTGATGATCTTAGTTTTGAAGAAGGTTGTTTGAGCTTTCCAGGTGTTAGGGAAGATGTTTCCCGACCTCCTTTTATTAAGGTACGCTATTTTGATGAAAACTTTAAAAAGCATGAGGAAGAATTCACAGGCATAGTAGCCAGAGTCATCCAGCATGAGTTTGACCATACTAACGGAGTATTCTTTATTGATAAAATAAACCCTTTAAGAAAGATGCTTTTAAAAAATAGATTAAACAACATAATTAAAGGAGTTGTAGATGTGAAATACAAGATGAAGTTTTCGCAGTTTAAAAGAAAGTAAGCTAAAACTGACTCAGACACAAATATCAATAGCATATTAAAACATAAATTATAACCTAAAATCAATTATTATGAATAGAATAAAAATTTTAACATTAGTTACACTATTTGTTTTATTAATTACTGCATGTAAGTCACATAAAAAGGAAGAGATAAATCTTATTAATAAACTTGAAAGTGATATTAACTCATCAATGAACACAACCTTTGATGAGAAGAAAGTTGTTGATTTTGTTGAAGCCTGTAAAAAATATGCTGAAAATTATCCCGGTGATACAGTTTGTTCTTCTTTGTTACTTAAATCAGGTCGTCTGGCTATGAATCTAAAGCTTCCAGAAAAGGCTGATGAAGCTATAATATTGTTTGACAAGGTAGTTAAAGAATATTCCAATTCAAAAGATGCTCCTGTTGCGTTATTTATGAAAGGATTTTATATTGAAAATAATATGAAGAATATTGAAAAAGCAGGAGAGACTTACAGGGAATTCTTAAGAAAATACCCAAATCATTTGCTTGCCAAAGATGCAAAAACCAGTCTGGAGAATCTTGGAAAACCCTTAGAACAGATTATAAAAGAATTTGAAGCAAAACAAAAAGACAGTTTATTAGTGAAGTCAAATAAGAAGTAATTAATTTTATTACTCTTAGAAGAAAGGAAACAAATGGAAAATAATTTTACCCCCGAAAGTTTTCAGGAAACTATAAGAGGTTTTCAAAAAAGCCGGATTATTCTTACAGGATTTGAGTTGGAAATATTCTTTCACCTTGAGCTTTCCTGCATGACTTCCAACCAGATGGCACAGAAGATTAAAGCAGATGTAAGGGCAACTGACAGATTGCTAAATTCATTGGTAGCTATAGGATTGGTTGAAAAGAAAAATAATGTTTTTTCTAATAGTCCTTTTGCTTCTGAATATCTTGTTGAAGATAAACCGAAATACATTCAGGGACTCGGACATAGTGCTAACCTTTGGCATACATGGTCTACATTGACAGAAGCAGTCCGTACAGGCAAGACTATAATTGGCAGGAATACATCTGAAAGGAAAAATGAATGGCTAAAGCCCTTTATTGGAGCGATGCATTACAGAGGAAGTTTAAATTCTGATGCTACAGTTCATAACCTAAATCTAACAAATGTAACAAAAGTGCTTGATGTAGGAGGAGGTTCTTCAGTCTATTCCATGGCATTTATTCGTTCTAAACCTTCAATCAAAGTCACTGTATTTGACCTTCCTGATGTTGTTTTTTTAACTAAACAATATATTGAGAATGCAGGCATGCAGCAACAAATTAATACTGTTGCAGGCGATTTTAATAATGACATTCTCCCAAAGGGGTATGATATGGTTTTTTTATCAGCAATTGTTCACGCCAATTCATTTGATGAGAATATGAATCTTATTAAGAAATGCGCTGACGCTTTAAATGATAACGGACGGGTGGTTATTCAGGATTATATAATGAGCGAAGACAGAACAGAACCTGCAGGGGGAGCTGTCTTTGCTATTAATATGCTTGTAGGAACATTATCCGGTGATACATACACAGAAAAAGAAGTCAGAGATTGGTTTGATAATGCCGGTCTAAAATTTGAACATAAGCTTCCTGCTCAAACCGGAAACAGCCTGATGATAGCAAGAAAATGAATTCAAAGTTAAAGTAATTCATTAATAATTTGAAAAATATCTGCAAATATTGTTTTCGATTTATCTCCCTACTATTATTGTTAATATGGTTAATTAATTTTAAAGTTTTCTCGCAGTTTTATAATGGTTCTCAGTTGACATTCGGAAAGAACAGGGTACAATTTGACGACCGTTTCTGGTCATTTTTACGTTTTAATAGATACGATGTCTATTATTATAAGGAAGGCAAGCCGCTTGCAATATACACAGCCCGCTATGCAGATAAAGAAATAGCTGAACTTGAGAAAAAGCTTGAATATACACTTGAGAATAAAATCCAATTTGTTATTTTTAATAAGTATTCTGACCTAAAGCAGAGCAATATTGGGCTTATGGATGAAGATGCATATAATACTGGAGGTGTAACACACATTCTGGGCACCAAGGTGTTTATTTATTTTGATGGTGACCATAAGAAATTAGAGCTACAGATAAAATACGGCATAGCTAAAATTATGCTGAATGAAATTCTTTACGGTCAAAGTTATCTTTCAAGGATAAAAAATTCTACCTTAATAAATTTTCCTGATTGGTATCTGGAAGGGTTGCTTTTTTATATATCCTCTGATTGGAATTCAGATATTGATAACAGGATTAAAGATGGCATTCTTTCAGGAAGATATAAGAAATTTAACCGTTTGCAGGGAAATGATGCAATATATGCCGGTTACTCTATATGGAAATATATCGAAACAAAATACGGAGAAACCACAATTCCTAACCTTATATATATGTCAAAAATAAACCGTAATGTAGAGAATGGTTTTCTGTTTGTACTCGGGGTTTCTTTTAAGACACTTATTAAAGAATGGTATGATTATTATTACAATTATAAATATTTACCTGTAAGCATTGAAACAACACCTGTTTCATCTGATGTTTTGCTTAAAAAAATTAAAAAGGATAGAGTTTATGCCAGATTAAGAATCAGCCCTGCCGGAGGTTATGCAGCATATACAACAAATGAAAGGGGACAGTATAAAATTTGGCTTTACGATTTTAACAGGGAAAAAGGAAAAATAATATTCAAACGTGAACATAAACTTGATGAGAAGGTTGATTATTCATATCCTGTCCTTGCCTGGCACCCTTCAGGTAAAATTTTATCATTTTTTATTGAATCTAAGGGCAAGACTTGGCTTTACTTTTATAACAGTGACACAAGAAACTTAGAGAAACGTCCGGTTTATCTGTTTGAAAAAGTCTTAGACTTTTCTTATAATAATAAAGGGGATAAGTTTGTGCTATCAGCTATTCAGAAAGGACATTCGGATATTTTTGTTTATAATATTGCTTCTAATACTTTTGAAACAATTACAAAAGATATATATGATGATTATAATCCAAGTTTTATTAATAATTCAAAGGATATAATTTTCAGTTCAAATCGTAAAAGTGATACTCTAAAAACTCTTTTAAAGGAGGAAAATGAAGACTTTAATATTATTGGCGATAATTATGATATATTTATTTATCATTTCAGTTCAAAGAGCAATATTCTCAAGCGCATTTCGAATACTAATGATGCAGATGAAATTCAGCCAATGCAATATGATAAGCAGCATATAACATATCTCAGCAATGCTAATGGAATTTTAAACCGATATGTTGCTAAGCTCGACAGCACAGTAAGCTTTGTTGATACGATAGTTCATTACAGACAATTTGTAACTTCTTTTCCTGTAACAAATAATCTCTTTAATATTATCTATCAGGATTTCAATCCCTTTATTGGCAAATATTCAGAGATTGTATATAACAGAGGAGCTAGCAAAATGTACATCAAAGAAATAACTCCGGCAGAGCTATTAAAACCAATAGACCTTAAGAATTATTCAGTTAGAAGACTTAATTTACAGACTTTGATTGATAAACCTCAACAAAAAGCTTCAAATATCCAAATCCCTGTTTCCAAAGATACAGGTTATATATATATACAATCTAAAAGCAGACATAAAGGCTTTACAGATGTTTATGCTAACCCAGTGATTACAGATACAGTTAAGTCCAGTAATAAGAACTCTAAAATTCCTGCAACTGATACAAACAAAGTTGATATTAATAATTATACATTAGGAAAAAATGCAAAGCGGGTAAAGGGTAAAGACAGTTTGCAAAGTAGTAATAAACAAGCGGTAATCAATAACCAACAATTAAGTTTTATAATTCCTCGTGCAAGAAATGCAAATACTGAATACTCTATAAGTCAGCTTGTAACGCAATTGGATTTTAGTTTTTTAAATTATAGCTATCAAACTTTTTCAGGTGGTAGCTCGCCAATATATATAAACCCAGGATTTGCCCCGGTTTTTAAAGTGGGTGTAAATGACTTATTTGAAGATTACAGAGTTGTCGGGGGCGTTAGATTATCAACAAATCTTGTGGGAAATGAATATTTTATAAGTTTTAGTAATTTTAAAAAACGACTTGACAGAGAGTTAATTCTTCACAGGAATTCAATAGAGAATTCTTCAAATACATCCGTTATAAGAACACATACAGATGAAATACTTTATATTTTAACTTACCCATTCAGCCAGGTTTTAAATATGAAGATAACAGGTACTCTCCGGGACGACAGATATGTATATATGTCTGTTGATTCTCATAACCTGAAATTACCGAATTTAGATAAAATTTGGTCAGGAATTAAAGTTGAGTACTCATTTGATAACACAAGAAATATTGGTCTCAATCTCAATTTAGGAAAAAGATACAAGTTTTTTGCCGAGTATTTCAGGCAGTTGAATACTGCTATACCTCATGATTTATTTGTTTTGGGATTTGATTACAGACAATATGTGAAGATAAGCAGAACTTTTATATGGACAAACCGTATAGCTGGCAGCACTTCTTTTGGAAGGGATAAACTCATATATTATATGGGCGGAGTAGATACCTGGCTGAATCCTTCTTTTAATTCAGAGACTACTGTTGCGCAAGACAGAAATTATGCTTTTCAGACCATTGCAACCCCTATGAGAGGATTTAAACAAAACATCAGAAATGGGAATAGTTTCGTGGTCTTTAACAGTGAACTTCGTTTTCCTGTTTTTAAATATTTTGCAAACCGACCATTAAAATCAGATTTTTTTAATAATTTTCAAATAATAGGTTTCACAGATGTGGGAACTGCCTGGAATGGACCAAGTCCCTATTCTAAGGAAAACTCACTTTTTAAACAAGTATATAGTTTGCCAGGAAATCCTATAGTTGTCACAATAATTAACCAAAAAGACCCACTTGTAGAGGGGTTCGGATTTGGACTTCGTTCAAGGCTGTTTGGCTATTTTGTTAGGGCAGATTATTCCTGGGGAGTAGAGGGCAGAGAAATACAAAAACCTGTTTTTTACCTGTCATTAAGTCTCGACTTTTAGCAATTTATTAGTTGTGCTGTCTCATTGCTATAGCTTTGCTAACTCATGGAAATTGGAAGTTATACCATTAGCTATTATACATTAGTCCGTTATTAACAATGCGATGTTAATAA
>CAZMDE010000072.1:0-9693 GCA_964564355.1 uncultured Bacteroidales bacterium
GTAAAATATATAATTCTGTTCTTTTCATCAATACCCTTTATTACATCAACATCCCAGCTTCCTGAAGTCATAGGATTAACAAGCTTGCCATCCATATTAAAAAGGTAGATATGCTTATAGCCATCTTTTTCACTGGTAATAATGAATTGTTTATTTCCTTTCAGAAAGGATAGATTACCCGGTACTTCAACATAATACTTGTTTTCCTCTGTGTACATGATTTGTGTAGGAATGACATTATTCTCCCTGCTCCCAACTCCCAATTCCCTACTATTTGCAAGTAATATTTCATATTTGTTCTGCAAACGATTCAATCTAACGATGGCAAGAACATTTGGGTCTTGTGTCCACATAATACGGGGAATATAAATATCCGTTTCCTTTCCTATATCAACAGTTCTGTAAGCTTTGTCTCTCAAATCATAAATATAGATGCTGATAACAGAATTAGCTTCTCCCGGTTTCGGGTATTTATATTTATACATCTCAGGATACAATTCGCCATAAACAGGGAATTCAAATTCTCTGACATTGCTTTCATCAAACCTGTAATATGCTATCTTTTGTCCGTCAGGTGACCATTCAAATGCCTTTACAAGGTCAAGCTCCTCTTCATAAACCCAGTCTGTGGCTCCATTAATTATACTATTTCTTTTACCATCACTTGTTATTTGCTGTTCAATTCTTGTTTCAATGTCTTTAATATAAAGGTTGTTTTCACAAACAAAAGCAACCTTATCACTTTGCGGTGAAAAAGTAGCAAGCCTCTGCTCCTTCTTATCGCTTAAAGAAAATAGCTTTTGCTTCTTAATATCCCATATATAATAGATAGCAGTTGTAGAATGACGATATATACTATTTGTATTAGTTGTAAAAAGTATCTTTGTTTCATCAGGACTGAAATCATAACTCTCAAATGATATTCTTTTATCAGATCCTTCAGGAATAAGCTTATCAACATTAAGTATAGTTCCTGTCTTTTCGCCAGTTTTATAACTATAAATATTTATATCAGTTCCTTCCAGCAATGTATAATGCTCTCCGTCTTTCATTGACTGCATTCCTGAAACAGAAGCAGGTTGGAATGTATGATATGACCAAATGTCATCAAGTGTTATTTCCTTCTGAGCATAGCAGTAGTGAGTAGTGAGTATAAAGTAGTGAGTAAATAATACTAAACCTATAATAAACTTTTTCATAGACATCGTAACTTAAAACTATTTTTCGTAGAAATGCATTTCCCTAATGTAATCATATACTTTCTCCGGTAAAAAATACCTGACTTCTTTCTTATCTTTAATTGCTTTCCTTATAAAGCTTGAAGAGATTTCCAGAAGAGGAGCATTAGTGAGTAGGGAGTTGTGAGTAGGGAGTTGGGAGAGTTCAGATTTATCTGAACCCGGACGGGGGTAAATATATATACCATAATTCTTAACTATCTGCTCATAGTTTTTCCATTTGTGAAAGGTTTGCATGTTATCAGAACCTATAAGTAGCACAAACTCTTTATTAGGATATTTATCGGAAAGATATGCAAGAGTTTTGGAAGTATAGGAAGGCTGAGGCATTTTAAATTCAATATCTGAAACTTTCATCTTAGGATTATCTTCTAAAGCAATCCTAACAAGAGCGAGACGATGATTGTCAGCAAGCAATGATTTTTTATCTTTAAGAGGATTATGAGGAGAAACAACAAACCATAATTCGCTGAGGTCAGTGAACTCAAGCATATATTCAGCAATGATCAAATGACCAATATGTATCGGATTAAAAGAGCCAAAAAATAATCCTACCTTTTTGTTCATTATTCGCTATAATTATTTTAAAATATAGGAGCTCATGAGATCGCTTCGCTAAGTTGGTTCATTGGTTCATTAGTTCATTGGTTATCAAGAAAATCTTTAATTGTCCTGTATGCTTCATCAATTGCATCCTGCAGCTTATCGTTTATGATAATTTTATCAAATTCAGTTGAATGGGATAATTCTAATTTAGCCTTGTCCATTCTCTTTTTCATGCTGTCCTCAGTTTCAGTTCCTCTTGCACGTAGCCTGTTTTCAAGAACTTCAACTGATGAAGTAATAATAAAGATAGAAAGAGCTTTTTCTTTATATATTCTTTTTACATTTAATCCCCCAAAAGTATCAATATCAAACATCACATCCCTCCCATTATTCCAGATTCTTTCGACCTCAGTTTTGAGTGTTCCATAGAAGCTGCCGGGATAAACTTCCTCCCATTCGAGAAATTCTCCATTCTTAATCTTATTTTTGAATTCCTCAACACTTAAAAAATAATAATCCACACCATCTTTCTCCCCTTTTCTTTTAGGTCTGCTGCATGCAGAAACTGAGAATTCAAGATCAGGAATCCTTATTAAAATATCTTTAGCTATTGTTGTTTTTCCAGCACCTGACGGTGCAGAAAATATAATTACTTTATTAGACATTAATAATTATCATTTAATAAAAGGTTCACGCAAAGAACGCAAAGTTTCTTACGCAAAGGACGCAAAGTATTATAAAATGTTCATTAGTTGTTCTTTTGCTTTTTCCATTTCGTCTTTCATCTGCACAACGATTCTCTGAATATTAACATCATTAGCTTTTGAGCCAATTGTGTTTATCTCCCTGCTAATCTCCTGTGCAATGAAGCCAAGCTTTTTGCCGCATTCAGGTTCTTTTATAGTTTCAATAAAATAATCACAGTGTTTCTTCAGACGTAACATTTCTTCAGTAATATCAAGCTTTTCAATATAGTAAATCAGCTCCTGTTCAAAGCGGTTATTGTCAATTTTATCCTTTCCAATAACATCAATCAAATCCTTTTTTATTCTTTCTTTTAATGTAACAAGTCTTATCTTTTCAAAAGGTTTAATTTCCTTAAGCTTAGTAAGTATAATCTTTATTCTGTCAACAATGTCTTTTTCAAGTATCTTACCTTCATGAATACGAAATTCATCTGCAAGCTTAATTGCTTTATCAATTGCAACTTTAAGAATTTTCCATTCCTTTTCATCAAGTTCTTCAGCCTGGGTTGACATTACATCAGGCATCCGGATAATTGCCTGCATAAAGTCAGTATCTTTCATTCCCACTTCTTTTGAAAAGGATTTCAGATCCTTAAAATATTTAAGAGCAAGTTTTTTATTGAAAGTATAATTAGATACCTCGTTCTGATTTTCAATATTAATACAAAAATCTATCTTACCTCTCTCAAGCTTCTCAGACAGAAGAGAGCGTATCTCCATTTCCTTAACCCTATATGAATTATTAATCTTTGTATAAATATCTGTTTGCTTGCTATTCAATGTTTTTATCTCAACAGTAAGCTTCTTTCCTTTTATGTCGCAGCTTGCTTTTCCAAAGCCTGTCATTGATTTTAGCATACACTAATTGGTTTAATGATTCATTGGTTAGCAAAGATAATGTTTTTTAACCTTTAAAAGGAAATCTGACAAGAGTGCTTCTGCCAGAAGGTTTGTTTTCTACCTGAATTTTAATTGTTAATTAATATTAAGGAATTTAAAATTTAAAATACCCTGAAGTAAGCTTTATTAATGCAACTATTATAAGAAATATAATAATCAAAATGAATAAAGTATTTAATTTAGATTTTTTATACATTAGCTAACTTGTACTTAGTAATTTAAAATTTTGTAATTTATAATATTAAATATAACCAACTTCCATTCTTTTCATTTTCTTATTCCTGTTACTCTGAATTCTGAAAATTCCATAGGCAACAATCAGAAGTATAGGAAACAGGAAATTAAAATATTTTAAGAATAATTTTTTACCCTCATCTGTCGGGTCTAATGGTCTTGAGGTTACTTCTTTTGTTCTTAATTCAATAAGTCCTGTATCGTCGCTTAACCAGTCAACAGAATTTGCAACAAAGTTAATATTATCCGGTTGTAATTGCTGAGCTTGCCTGGCTTCACCATTTACAGCAAAAGAACCATTTGAAACAACAACAATCTTTGATTCGGATGCACCGTTAAGTTTTCCGCTTAATATAGCTGCAACAGTCAGATTAGAAGAAGGGAAATCCCTGTCAGTCCATTGCTTGTTAACTTCAAACCTGTTAACCGGTGAAGGGACTGTTCCGCTTTTTTTTGATGTCATTGCAAGGGGCATATACTTTAAGGATGAATTGCCAGCGTAAGTAATTGAACTTGCAAAAGGAAGCATAACATTCTCAAGCCCTTTGGTAATAGGGTGCTGAACAAAGTTGTTGATAATCGGAATATAAGGAAAAGGTACCTGGGATGTAAAATTAAACATACCCTGTTGCTGCTGAACTCCAACATTAGCGCAATTTGCATCAATAATAAAGTTGTTGTCAATAGACAAGCCTTTTTTATTAAGCCAGTCTTCGAGTCCTGTATGAATAGATTTCCCAGAAACGGTTTGAAGGTCTCCTTTTACCCTGCTGTATGCAATAAATAATCTTCCTCCATTATTAAGATAATCATCAAGCTTTTGAATATCATTTACAGTGAAAGTATCAGTAGGAGCAACAATAATAATTGTTTTAAACTTATTGAGTGTTGCGCTTGCGGATTCAGTCAGCTTAATATCCTGAATGTTATATAATATTGACATTTGATTATATACCTGCTGCATAGTGTTTAATGGCGGTTCTCCATGTCCCTGGAGAAAGCCAATGACAGGTTTTTCTTTAATTGATATTTTCTTTATGCTAGTGGTTAAAGCAAATTCCATTACTGCTCCGGGTTTCATAAATGGAATTGCATCACTTTGGTCACCCATCTTTAATACAGCGCCGAGATATGCCTTTTGCTGTTTGACCTGGTCTTTCTCTCTTACATTAATCATTACAGGTTGAATACCATTTTGCTGTGCTTCTTTTTCAATCTCTTCCTTAGCAGCGGGATCTATAAACTCAAAAACGACTTTCCCTTTTGAAGCATTGGAATATTCAACCAAGAGCTCTTTAAAATCCCTTCTTGTTTTAGCAATATCAGGTGGTAGGTTTTCTGAAAAATACGCTTTAACAGTAACAGGTTCTTTCAGGGATTTTAATATATCCTTAGTAGCATTGCTGAGAGTAAACTTTTTATCAGCAGTAAAATCCAGCCTGACAAAAAATCTGTCAGACAATAAATTAACGATTATTAATGCAGCTATAATAAATATTATATAGCTTGATAAACTCTTTTTCATTATTTTAAATTTTTAAATTATGAGTTTCTTTTTGCAAGCATTGCCTCAGATGAAACTAATCCAAGGGTTATTAATGACAGAAAATAAATCAAATCTTTTGAATCAATGACACCTCTGGATATTGATTCGAAATGATTAGACATACTTAAATAACTTATGATTGAACCAGTCATCCCGGTGAAATTATTTGCTAAAACATCAAATATTACATGAAAGAATATCCCGATAAAAAGTGCAAGCAGGAAAGCTACAATCTGGTTGTTTGAAATACTGCTGGTAAATATTCCTATGCTAATGTATACTGCACTCATTAAAATCAGTCCAAGATAACCTGATATAACAGCTCCATGGTCTATAGAACCGAGTTTTGACACGGTGATATAATAAGGAAGTGTTAAAATCAGGGCAATGATAATTAAAATAAGAGTAGAAAGAAACTTACCAAAAACCACCTGCCAGTCACTAACAGGTTTTGTCAGCAAAAGCTCTATTGTTCCTGTTTTTTTCTCTTCAGCTATAAGGCGCATTGTCAGAGCAGGGATAAAGAAGAACAAAGACCAATAGGCAATTCCGAAAAAAGACTGTAAGCTTGCCTGGTTGACTAAGAAAATATCAGCTCCGTATAGCCAGGTGAAAAACCCGCTGAATCCCAGAAAGACTACAATCATTATATATGCCATCAAAGAATCGAAAAAACCCTGCAATTCTCTTTTTGTTATTATTAATACTTTCTTCATAAATGTTAAATATTTATTATTAGTTAGTTGTCAGTTCACGGAAGATGTCTTCAAGCTTTGTTTCGACAGGAGTCATTTCTGTCAGATACCAGCCTTTATCAGCACACATTCTGAATATTGCCTTCCTTGATGATGATTCCGGTTTGCTTTGTATTTCAAAAGCGCTCTGAGTTCTGTCAGCAAAATCAGCTGTTTGAACTGTATTAAGCATACTAAGTGCTTTATAAATATTATCCTTGCTGCTTCCATCTTCAGCTTCAATTTTTATTTTCAGCACTTCTCTTCCCTGTGCTTGTCCTCTAAGTTCGCCGGCAGTTCCCTGTCCAACTATTTTCCCTTTGCTAATAATTATAATCCTGTCGCATGTGGCTTCAACTTCAGCAAGAATATGAGAGCTAAGAATAACGGTTTTTTCCCTTCCGATTTTTTTAATTAGTTCCCGAATTTCAACAATCTGGTTTGGGTCTAAACCTGCTGTAGGTTCGTCGAGAACTAAAACATCAGGATTATGGATAAGAGCTTGAGCGAGTCCAACTCTTTGCTGATAACCTTTTGACAATTCTCCGATCTTCTTGTGCTTTTCTCCCTCAAGTCCGCAAATATTAACCATTTCAAGTATCCTGTCTTTGATTTTAGACTTTTCTATTTCATAAAGTTCAGCAACAAAGTACAAATAATCGATTACCGGAATATCTTTATAAAGCGGGTTGTTCTCAGGCATATAACCTATATGCTTTTTGATTTCGTCTGCATTTGTCTTAACCGAATAATTACCAACTTTTATATCACCTGTAGTAGGAGCAAAAAAGGTAACTATGGCTTTCATTGTTGTTGTTTTACCTGCTCCATTTGGTCCTAAAAAGCCAAGCACCTCTCCTGTCCTGACGGTGAAGGAAATATTATCAACAGCTTTTTGAGTGCCATATTTCTTTGTGAAATTTTCTACTACTATATCCATAATCAAATAAATTACCAAATTACAAATTACAAATTACCAAATTACAAATTACCAAATTACCAAATTACCAAATTACAAATAAATGGAAGTGCAAAAATAAAAAAAACTAATTTTTATTTTCAAGAACTTTTTTAAAATAGTTACAATTATATAAAGATATGATATATTTATAAAATATGTCATATCTAAATCAACAAGGCTATTACTTTAGAATTGTCAGAGTTGAAAATTGAGTTTTTTCAACGATATTAATATCATATATACCTTTATACTTAATAATAACAGTATACACACCCTGTGGAACAATACTACCTTTATATTTACCATCCCATTGAGAATTAATATCACCAGTTTCATAAACAAGTGTTCCCCAACGGTTAAATATTTTCAGATTAAATTTGGTAATATCCTTACCATATACCATAAACATATCATTTTTAGTATCATCATTTGGTGAAAATGCTGTTGGTACATATAATTCAGGAGGGCAGGCGACTTTAACCTTTATAGAATCTGTGGCTAAACAATTGTGTTCATCAATTACTTTTACCCAGTAAATCCCGGCTTTAACCACATCATAATAAGGTTTTTCAGATTTATCCTGCCACATATAAGCGGAATAAGAATTTTTTAAATTTAATTTAAAATTTGCTATACATACAACCGTATCATTTGGAAGGAAATTCTCGGGATTTTTAAATATTACCACATCGATATCAGCTTTATCACTTTGACAGCCATTAATAAATGACCAGACATAATATTTGCCTCCATCTTTAATTGATGCATTTTGTATGAAAGGGTTTTGCAGGTTAGAGGCAAAATCATTCGGACCTTCCCATTTGTATGTTGCACTATCTGTAGAGGAAGAAAATAGCTTTAGCGTGTCACCATCACAAACAGGATTATTAAAAGAGAGTAGGGGTAAGGCAGGTTTAGGTTTAATAATTACAGTTACAGTATCTGAATTTATGCATTTGTTAATATCAGTTCCTATAACTGAATATTTGGTTGAGATTAAAGGAAATACTATTGGCTTTGTTTTTGTTTCCTGACCTTTCAATGAATTATCGTCAGGTAATGAAGTCCAGATAAAAGTAAGTGCTCCTGAAGCTGATATTTCAGCAGTATCACCGGGACATATTTTGTCATAATTAGTTGATGCAGCCACATTTGGTTTAGGATTGACATTTACTGAAAATTTTAAAGTGTTATTGCATCCGTTTAATGTTCCGGTAATTGTGTAAGCAGTTGTTGATGCAGGTTTGGCTATTACAACAGCTCCTGCAATTGTGTCTAATCCGGTAGCCGGCGACCAGGAATATGTATTAGCCTGGCTGGCTGTCAGAGCAACTGAATCACCTGAACAGATTGTTGCCGGGTTAGGATTTACCATGATATTTGGTAGGGGATTGACATTAACTATAAAACTTGCTGTGCCTGTGCATCCTGTTTCAGTGCCGGTAACAGAGTAGGTTGTCATAGCAGAGGGTGTTACAGTTAAAGGGTTTGCAGTTCCCAAGCCATTGCTCCAGATATAACTTGCAGCCCCGCTTGCAGTCAGAATTGTTGAAGCTCCTGCACAAATGGGGTTTACCAAAGCTGAAATGCTTACCGTCGGATTTGGAGTTACTGCAAGAGTAATGGTTGCTGTGCCTGTGCATCCTGCTTTAGTACCTGTAACTGAGTAAGTAGTTGTGAAATCAGGTTTAGCAATTACAGGGTTTGCAGTTCCCAAACCATTGCTCCATGAATAGCTTGTGGCTCCGCTGCCAGTCAATGTTGTTGAATTCCCTGCACAAATGGGGTTTACTGATGCTGAGATACCGACTGCAGGATTTGGATTAACTGTAATAATTAAAGAGTCTTTAGCAACACATAAAGGATATAATGAAATATCATCAAGACCAAAATCATTGCTTGCAAATGCATAGCAAAAATCAACAATCCTAATAGTTGCAGATGTATTAGAACCTGAATTCCATGTTGTGGTAAAATTATACCAATCGCCGCAATTCCAATATCCTGTAAATAATGGGGTAACATTACCAATATCAACACCATTGAACAAAAAATGAATGTTCGCCGGGTCAACCATACTGTTCCATGAATTTGTTTGTGTTGAAGTCCAGGCAGAAAAAACGTAGTCTGTATTTGGCTCAACGGCAACAGTTTGTTTCCACGCAGCAACATCAGGAATAGTAGCACCGTCAACTATAAGGTATTTACCTGTTCCAGTGGTGTGGTCTTTATTTTGATTACCAGCCCATAAACAATTGTTGTTTACCCAAAAATAATCTTTCCAGGCATAGCCGGTATGTAAAGGATATTCAGTATCAAAGCCCATTATAGCTGGACCTGGCCAGGGATAAGTAGTGCAATTCCAGGTATACAGATTATCAGTGCATACAGGAATTGGAGGTGTATTTTCGAAATCCCCGTTTATGATAAGGTTTTCTCCTTTAGAGCCGGTAGAGCAATAATATGTAGTAGTAATAGTAGGAGTCGCAACAGGATTTGAAATATTTGTTGCGCTTAACCCGGTAGAAGGAGTCCAAATATATCCTGATGCACCGGATGCCTGCAACTGAAAAGATTCTCCGTTACAAATTGTTCCATCGTTTCCTGCTTCTATAGGAGGACATTGAGCATACCCACAAACAGCCAGGAGAATTATTCCAAATGTAAGTAATTTTTTTATCATTATATTGTAAAATAACCTATTCATATTTTTCTTCAAAACTTTAGGAGAATAATTTCCAAATTTAAGTTGAAATTAAATAGGTTTTAATACTTTTAATACAATATT
>CAZMDE010000073.1:0-3866 GCA_964564355.1 uncultured Bacteroidales bacterium
CAAGTGTTAAAGGAGAATTCTCTGTTAACGGATCAAAATTATCAACAAAATCAAGATTCTCACCTGTAGTTTTAAAAAAATTATAAATTACATCTTTAACGTTCTTTGAACCTTTAATGAAGTACTTTGCAAAATACGCATCCTGTCCCAGGAAGAAAAGGCATTGAACTGGATTTGAATTAGGCAGGTTAATCTGTGTTAGATTTTTCTTTATTTCTTCCTCAAGCTTAAAGTTTGAATTTATTCCATCATCGCTCTTCGCTCTTCGCTCTTCGCTGGCATTGTTTAAGTATGCAATGCTTTCTTTTTCCCTTATATTTTTTGTAATAACAGTTCCAAGTTTTGAGAAGACTCTGTATCTGTTATCAATATATTCTCCGATAACGATAGTATCCTTCTCATCAATCTTTGAAATAAGATTTTTAAAATCAACGGCAACTGGAGCTTCATCACAAAGGTATAGCTGGTCATCAAGCACAATACCACAAACACCCGCAGCAAACATTCCCGCAGCAGTGTGCATGCCTACACCGCCATATATAAACAGAGGATATTTGGAATTTTCAATATACCATTGCATCAGGATGTATGAAGTGTATTTGGATACATTTCCTTTTGCCTCATAGCCCTTTAGAATTAAGAAATTTACATCAAGTTTTTCAATTTTATCATTTATTTCAATGTCTTTAATTTCAATGCAGGTCTTGTAAAAACTATTCCTGAAATTTATACTGTCGAGTTCTTCTGGTTTGGCGTATGAAAAGATAATTAAATCAAGATTAGGAATATTAACCTTATCAAGTAGTGTAATAAGTTTTTGATTTGTAGCAGGAATTTTGATAGCAAAAAGAAAGTCAGAATCTTTTAATTGGTTGAGAAATCCTATATTATCTTTATCATCAAAATATTCTGAATCAAACAAAGGTAATCCTCCGGAATTTGAAATAGTTTTGAAATAATTCAAATCAAAAACTTTTGCAGGGCTGTTAACTATTAATGGTAATCGCGTGTTTAGTATTCTTTTCATAGTTTGAATTTAAGTTAAATGTTCAACAATAAAATTCAACATTCAATTTTATCTAATCTTGCTCTTAAGGTCTTTGTTTTATTTGGATTTTCAATACTATGCAAATATATATTTTTCATTCATTAATATTAGCTCAATATATATAAACTTATTAACAGGAATTTGTTAATAAAACAAGGAGATTTGAATTAATATGTTAATAGTAAAATCAGATAGTTTTATTTAAAAATCTATAAAATAAAAATAAAAAAAATAATACCCCGGACTTAAAAATATTTGATGATGATTTTGTAGTTAAGTATTATCATTATTTATTTAACTGGGTTTTGATTAGTTAAATCAAGCGTAATTATTGGTGTTTTTATAGTATGTGAAATTTAGGATATTTTAATAGTTGTAATTTTAATTTATTAAATTATTTTTGCATTTTTAATTATAAATTGGTAATGGATAGAAAATTATGGGCTAAGCCCTGGGGTTATATAGAAGGTTACTTTATTGCATTCGGATTATTATTTACCGGATTTGCTCTAGAGATAATTACAAAAGGAAAAGAAATAAATCTTTCGCATTATCCTTATAATTTTATTGCTCTGGGCATATTGATTGCAATTATTTTCGTGCTGTATGTATTCTTCAGTAAGAATCATGTTGTACGCTGGCTTTCTTCTGTACCAGCTGCTTTAAGCTCAATCGGACTCCTGACATTTTTAAGTATGCTGCTTGGCTTTATTGCTCAGGATGATAAAACAGCTTCGACAATTGTTAATTTGTTAAGGCTTTCGCATCTTACATCAAGTTACCCTTTTGCATTTTCCTTAATATTTTTTCTATTGACTCTTGGATTGGTTATTATAAGAAGGGCTAATAAAATAACTGTTAAAAATTCAGGATTTCTCCTCAATCATATTGGCTTATGGGTAACAATAGCTGCAGCTTCATTAGGATCGGGTGATATTTATCGTCTGCGAATGAGCCTTTATGAAAATGAAAACTATAATTATATTTCATACGATAATAGCAACAAAGCTTATGAAATGAATTTTGCTTTGAAATTATTAAAGTTTAAGATTGATCAATATAGTCCGAATATAGTTATTGTTAATGAAAAAACTAGAAAAGCTTTACCCGTTAAGGGAAAGAGTGTAAGTCAGCTTGCAAAAGGTTTAGTAATTAATAACCTAAACTGGGAAATAAAAGTTTTGGAATATTATTTCGATGCTCTGCCTAATTCTAAATATAAAGGTCAGAGTCCAGATGTTAATGAGGGAAATATGGAATTTATCCAAAAAGATTCGTTGGGATCAGCTCCTGCAGCTTATGTGATAGTTACTAATAAAATAACAAATCAGACAAAGTCAGGGTGGATTACATGCGGAAGCTTTATGTTCAACTCTGAAGGATTGTCTCTTGAGGATGATTTTGTATTATTAATGACATCAAGCGAAGCGAAAAAGTACAGTTCAAAACTTCAATACATCACTAAGGATAATAAAGAGGGAACATTTCTTCTTCAGGTAAATAAACCGTTTTCATTGAATAATTGGAAAATTTACCAGATAGGATATGATGAGAATTTGGGTAAATGGTCAAATCTCAGCATAGTAGAACTTGTAAAAGACCCTTGGTTAACATGGGTTTACATTGGCATGGGGATGTTATTAATTGGTGCTGGATTTATTTTTATTACCGGAAGAAAACCCATGAGCAGTGAATAATTGACAATAAACAAATAAATTAATTACTAAAGACTAAATACTAATAATTATGAATTGGGTTGTATTTCCGGAATTTGCATTAACGACCATAATATTATGGTTTATTGCAATTTTATTATATTCTGTTTCATTTATTAAAAAAGGGAAGGTTTATACAACCTCAGCAACTGTATTTACTATTGCAGGAATTGTTCTTCTCCTTGTATTTGTGGTCTCATTATGGCAATGGCTTCAAAGACCACCGATGAGAACTCTTGGTGAAACACGTTTATGGTATTCTCTTTTTCTATCATTAATAGGTTTTATAACATATATCCGCTGGAATTATAAATGGTTTCTAATTTATAGCTTAGGATTATCAATCCTTTTTCTGTTTATAGACTATTTCAAACCGGAAACCTATGATAAAACTCTTGCTCCGGCATTACAGAGTCCATGGTTTGTTCCGCATGTAATAGTTTATATGTTTGCATATGCATTACTTGCAGCCTCGAGCATTGTAGGAATTAAAGGTCTTATTGAATTAAGAACACAAAGTCAGAAGCCTATGTTTCAGAATTCGTTAAAACTTGGCGATAACCTTGTGTATATAGGTTTTGCTTTTCTCACTGCAGGGCTTATTTTTGGAGCATTATGGGCAAAGGTTGCCTGGGGTAGTTATTGGACATGGGACCCTAAGGAAACATGGGCATTCCTTTCCTGGCTTGCATATCTAATTTATATACATTACAGGTATTCAAATCCTAATAAAATAAAAACTGCTCTATGGATACTTAGTCTTGCTTTTATTGTTCTTCTTATATGCTGGTTTGGTATAAATTATCTTCCTTCAGCACAATCAAGCGTCCACGTTTATTCAAGCTAAGACTTAAAGAGTATTTATTACTACTTAGTTAAGACACCATCAATATTATCTCGGTAATAATTTACCAGACCTGCTATACAATTAATATTTAATTTCTTCTTCATATTTGTACGATGTGTCCGTAATGTATTGAAGCTGATATTAAGTTTATTAGCAATTTGTTTACCAGCAAAGCCTTCAACTATAAGTTTAAGTATTTCTTTCTCCCTTAATGTTAATTTGCAATTTATCAAATTTAACTTAATATTCTGGTTGT
>CAZMDE010000073.1:3876-9604 GCA_964564355.1 uncultured Bacteroidales bacterium
GTTAACAGTTTTGAAATATCAGTAATAATAGCCATAAATATATATGGGGTCCCATCATATTGCTTTTTAAAAACTTTAACATCTGTTTTTAACCATAGATAGTTGTTATTTTTATGTTTTATCCTGACCAAGTCAACATAATCTTTCCCATGTTTTAATAACATTTTTCTTTTTTCGATTATATGTTTTTCCTGTGGATGATACAAATTGTCAATTAAATCAAATCCACCTGATTTAAACTCTTCCTGTGTATAACCGGTTATTTTATGGCAAATATTATTAATCCATAAAATAGTCGGAGTTGAATCAAAAACACAAATTATGGTATTCAAAGAACATAAAATATCACGTAAAACTCCTACTGATTCGGATAGGATTTCAACTTCAATATTAAATGGCTCATTGAAAAGATTGTCAATATTTGAGATAATGTCTTTAATTGTTTTATGTTTCATAAGCGGGAAATTTCACAAAGATAAACTTAAATGATTTATTAATTATTAATTAATTTTAAAATACGCTATAAAACGTATATAGGTAAAAATACTAAAAAAAACATTAGCAATAATAAATATTACCTGTATCTTTGCGCAAAAATTTATAAGAAAAAATATATCTAATTAAATAATTTTAATAATAAATTATATTAATGCTTTGTAAGTCTTTATATTTTAATTACTTATTTCAAAAACAAAACTTATGAAATCCTTAAATTTTAAAGAAAAAAAAATATTTATTGTTTTATTGATATTTAACTGCTTGACCATCAATTATGTTAATGCCCAATGGCAGCAAATCAATCAGGGAATTCCTTCCAATTCTAAGGTTTATGCTAGTCTATTATGTGAAGATAATTTTTTTGTAGGAACTAATTTTGGCTTATACATTTCAAAAGATAAAGGTAAAAATTGGGAAATTGTTAATACAGGGAAATCCACACATTTGCCTGTTTACTCCTTAGGTAGATGCAATATATTTCTGTTTATAGGTACATCTGAAGGTGCTAATATGTCTAGGGATGGTGGATATACGTGGAAAGATATTAATGTAAATATAAGTAAATGGTTTATGTTTCCTAAAGTACCTATTTGGTCTTTTGAATCAAATGAAACTGACATATTTGTTACAACTCCTGCAGGTATATATTCTTCGGAATACAATATTAAAAGTGATGATTGTGATATGACGTGGGAAGATAATAATGAAGGAATGCCTTATTTTACAAATGTGAATACAATTATTACAAATGATTCAAAATTATTAGCAGGAACTGATATTGGCATATTTGTATCATCAAATAACGGAAAATCCTGGACAAGGACTGGTTATGGATTTCCGAATGTTTTTGTTCGAACTCTTACTGTTAAAGGAAATAAAATATTTGCAGGAACAAAGGACAATGGAATATATATATCAGATGATAATGGGTTAAATTGGAAATCATCAAATGATGGCTTAACTAATAAAAGTATTAATTCTATTTTAATTTACGGAAATAAAATTATTGCAGGGACTAATGAGGGTCTATTTTTATCAAATGATGAAGGTAAAAACTGGCATGAATTTAATCATGGTTTTATTAAAAATAAAGTCTTTGCACTTGAAGCAAGTTCTTCTGAATTGTATGTAGGAACAATTGGTGAAGGACTTTGGACATTACCTTTATGTGAATTAGATTAATTTGATTTATTTTGATTAAAATAATAAACAAAAACTCCAAATAATTCTCTTAAGTAATCATTATTAATTAATTTAAAAAAAGCTGTCTGAAAAGAAAGACAGTTTTTTTATTTGATTAAATTATATAATTATTGAAAATAATAATACCATTTCTCTTAACAAATTAGTCCTATTAAATTTGGTATAATGATAGTACAAGGCACCTGTTCTGATTTATAGGAATTGGTCTATTACAGATACTGTATTGGTATAAGAATAACCAACAAATAGTAAATAGAGAATAGTTGCAAATTGTGATGAGTTAGTAGTTGTCTGCCTAATTCATTAATATTGTTTTTCTGACAACTCTTTTATTATTAAGCAGTATTTCGATGAAGACTAAACTGTGTTCAATGTCTGTCATATTCAAAGGAATATTAAAATCATAATAACTCTTGTAGAAATTAAATTCTTTTATTTTTCTTCCGATTGCATCATACGCATTGATTTTGAAATTCCCAGTAATTATACTGCTAACATTAATTCTAAGACTTGATGCATCGCCTGAAATGTTGTACAGGAAAATTGAATCATTATTATTAGTAATTTTATCGTTATTGAGAGTGTCAGAATACAGTTGGGATTTAGTGCCGCATCCATTTTTAAATGATGTTAATACCCAGTAAGGACCGGTTTTATCAAATGGTAAAGGAGCGACATAAAATTGTTTAATTTCATCTTTTATAGGCACCCCTTTATAATACCATTGATACTCATCAACAGTAGTATCAGAGCAAACAAGGACATTGTCGTCTTTAAGTTTAATTTTTGATGGTTTAGGTCTTGAAATTATAGATATAGTTTCACTTTTTGTAACATATTTATTATTGCTGAACAATTTATCAAAATAAATCTTTACGCTAATTTTACCGGTTAAGCTGTCTGTCCAATTAACCTCAATTTTTTCAGTTCCCTGACCGGATGTTATTTCTCCTCCTTCAACCGTCCATTGGATATCGTAAGCATTTGAATAACTTACTTCATATTGAATCCCTGTCTGGTAAGAACAAACATTAACAGGACCTTGAATTTTTACATCAGGATATATATTAATAACAGCATTTTGGTTAAGAGTAAAATTGTTGTTATTATCGGGTGATAAATTATTTAAGGAAAAATAACCATTATTATAACCATCCCATCCCCAGTCAAAATGAAAGAAATTATTTGCCTGGTATCCGTCGCAAATAAATGCATGACCACCATAGGATGGATCAAAACCTCCATATATAATAGGCTTGTTTGCATCAAGCTGGCTTCTTATTAAGTTTGTCCAGCCATTAAAATTATAATCTTCAAATCTGACAAAGGATATATCGGGAGAATAACTAAAATAATTTGTAAAAGAAGAAACCATGTCAGGAGTAAAAGAACCTGAACCACTACTTTTATAGTTCATCTTGACTGATACACCGAGGGCATACATTAATGTAGAGACTGCCTTTTTTTGTTCAGATTTGCTGGCTGAAAAAAGAGCCACAGGCATATTGGTCCAGTCAAATGTAGTTGACCCGAAATCAGCAGACAGAACCCCATAGCTGCTTGTATAGCTGAAAGAACCATTTCCATGGATAGGATAATACCAGTATCTCATTAACTGTGCCATTGCAGTAGCAACACAACCAGTAGGAACGTGACTGCAATATCCATTGGGGGCTTTATTATCTGAAGGGCAAAGTGTATTATAGTAACAACCTTGTCCCCACCTGGTGCTTAATAGGGGAGCTACAGTACCTTTTGTCCCACCTCTTTTTAAAATAGAGGGGGAAGAATATTTTGTCCATTGTGCTTTAATACTAGCATCTGCAGGCAAATTGATTTTAACAGCCTGCAAAATCATTTGTTTATAATTTTCCATCCAGGCAGTAAACTGTGGAGGGAGATTTTTCCCTGTATAATTTCCTTCAAAGGAATATGCAAGTACGGGGTTAACCTTATCATCAGCAGAAACAATTACATAACCTTCATTATTTTTAAAATTGAAAACATAATAAACTAAAGTTGAATCATGCTTTATTGAATAGGTTGTGTCAATAATTATATTATTGTATTTCATTAGTGGAGAAAAATTGTTTCTTTCATAAAAGAGATTTTTTGCAACTTTCTCAGCCATAATGACAGGAACTTCTTTTGAAAAAATATTTTCATTTATCAGGAATAATAATAGAATAATTAACAGTTTTTTCATTAGCTAATTGATATGAGTTATGTCAAATTTTAATAATCTGTATGCACTTTATCTTTAATTTTGTTCGTTTTTCAAAAATCAGAGTAATTTATAACTTCTGATAAATGCAATACAATACAAACGCAAAATTATAAAAAAATTATTCATGAGAATATATTCATTAAATGCAGAAAATTTTAAATTGGATGGAGGGGCTTGTTTTGGGGTTATTCCAAAATCAATTTGGGGAAAATTATGTGAAGTTGATGAAAATAATATGGTAGACGTGGCATTAAGAAGTATGCTGATAAAGGATGAAAACCGCTTAATACTTATTGATACGGGTATAGGTAATAAACAAAGCGAGAAATTCTATAGCTACCAATATATTACTGGAAAGGATAATTTGTCCAATTCATTTGCAACCCTTGGCTTTAGCTATGATGATGTAACAGACGTAATTCTTACTCATCTTCACTATGACCATTGCGGAGGAGCTGTGAAATACAATGATAATATGACAAAACTTGAACCAACTTTCAAAAATGCAAGGTACTGGTGTTCAAAATCGCAATGGCTAAGAGCAAATAATCCGTATATAATTGAAAAAGCTTCGTATTATAAGGAGAATTACCAACCTTTGATGGATAAAGGAGTATTAACTCTTATAGATGCTGAAATTCAATTAACTCCGAATATTTATTTAAAAATTGTAAACGGACATACAGATGGACAAATAGTACCTCTAATAAAATTTAAAGATAAAACTATAGTATTTATGGCGGATTTTGTACCCTCATCAGCTCATATTCCAATAGCCTATATACCCGCTTTTGATTATCAGCCCCTTATAAGTATTGTAGAGAAAGATGAATTTCTTAACAAGGCTGTTAAAGAGAATTACATCCTGTTTTTTCAACATGATTTTTCTACTGAATGCTGTAAAGTCGAAAATACTGAAAAAGGCTTTAAGGTGAAGGAAAGTTTTATCCTTAAAACTATAGTTGGTTGATTATCTATATTTCAATTCATAAAATATATTAAATAAAATTTACAATTTTGTATTTACAAATAAATTTATTATTATTTTTGCGTTTGTAAATTTTAATTAAAAAACCATGAATCTTAAGAAAATTGTATTAATTATTTTGTTTTCAGTAGTTTTTATCAGTTCAAGCCTTTATTCACAGGATAAATCAAAAGTTTCACTTTCAAACAAGCCTGTTAGAATCGCTGTAATTTATCGAGAATTAATTACTGATGATAACGGATTAGTAAATAAAAGCAGCGAACAGCTCATATCTCTCAATAAATTAATAAATGATTCAATTCTGTTATGGGCAAATAAATTTGACCTTGCAAAAACTAATGGCTTTAGCAGTTTTGGAACTTTTGTTGGGGAAAAATTAAATATTCCTCTTAATAAAAAGATTGAACTGTCTTTTATTGATAATAACGGTGATGAAGAAAGTTTTTTGCTTTTATCACAGAATAATCACAAATTTGAATTTGAGAAAATCCCAACATATAAACGTTAAAAAACCCCCAACAAATTATACTGCCCGCAAAATTTATTTATAAATTTTACGTTTAAACTAATAAATGATAGTATTTATATCTCAGGCAGACAGAATAATTAAATTAGCCGAAGTTCTAACAATTAGTGCTATTAAATTTCTTATTGCACCTCTCTATTCACTTGGCTTAGGATACTCGTATCTCCAAACTATATTGTATACTACAATGGGTGGTGTGCTGGGAATATTTTTCTTCTTTTATCTGAGTGGAAGGATTATAGATATTTCTAATAAACTTAAGCCATATATTAAATATCAGGCTTCA
>CAZMDE010000074.1:0-4833 GCA_964564355.1 uncultured Bacteroidales bacterium
TGTCCCTTCAATTATTTTATAACCTTTAAGCCTTCTTATCATAGATAAAGCTTCGGCTTTTGCTATTGGAGCAAGCCCGACATTAACATCCTTAAGTACTTCAACAAATATGCCTCCAAGCCCGCATAAGATAAGATGTCCGAATTTGGGTTCAAACTTAGCACCAATAAAAAGTTCAATACCTGAAAGCATAGGTTGTATCAGAACTCCGTTAGCTCCCTTTATCTTCATCATTCTTTTAAATTCCTTTTCAGCTACTTTAACATCATGTACATTTAAAACGACACCCCCAACATCCGTTTTGTGCAAAGGACCGACTACTTTCATAACAACAGGGAATCCCAAATTATCAAGAGCTTTAAAAACCATCTCCTTGTTATATGCAATTATTTCATTAATCCTTGGAATACCAGATGCATCAAGCAAATGCTGTATTTCAGATGGAGATAAATATCCATTACCTGTATTATCAATTATACCACGTATTTTTTTTATGTCAACATCAGGTAAAGGAATTCTTTCGGGAGCTGGTTTAGGTGTATAATAAATTTTTGAAAGGCAATGCCCGAGTATTATCTGGTCAGGAAAATTTATTCTACCTTTAGAAAGAAAATCTTTAAGTTCATCAGCTGCTGTAACAATTGAAGGCATAACAGGATAAAGGGGTTTTTTGCAGGTCTTAATCTTTTCATCTAAAACATTCAATGCATCATATATTTTAAATAAGCCGGGAGAGCCGTATATCACTATCATTCCGTCAATATTATCCAATTTATTATCAACGCAATCTATAATGGTTGCTAATTGTTCTGCCGTTCCGGTTGCAAGAAAATCAATCGGATTTCCGACAGAAGAGCCTGGAAACAGCTTTGTCAGCAAATCGCAGCATGCTTCACCTTCTACTTTAGGGATATTCATATTATTTGCTGAAAGAACATCTGTCAGCATTACTGCTGGTCCGCCGGCATGTGTTATAATTCCGATATTATTTCCTTTAAGCTCTTTATGCATAAATACAGATGCAACACATACAAGTTCCTCCCTGCCTATACATCTCACAATCCCCGCTTTTCGGAGCAATGCATCAACAGCTACATCAGAAGTAGCCAAAGCTCCGGTATGAGAAGAGGCAGCACGGCTTCCAGCTTCCGAGCTTCCTGCTTTAATTGCAGCAATTTTACATCCCTTCCTGATAAGAGAAGAAGCATGCTTTAACAACATTTGTGGTTTTGCAATATTTTCCATGTAAATAAGCTTAACTCTTGAGCTATGTTCGGGGTCGAATGTTTCATCCATGTATTTCAATACATCCTCCACTCCAATCTGCGCACTGTTACCAACAGAATATATGCTTGAGAATGTTAAACCTCTTGGGATTCCGGATTCAAGTAAAAAGCATGCAGCAGCTCCGGAACCGCTAACAAGGTCGCATCCTTTATTTGTAAGCTTTGGAATAGGATAAGTGAATACACTATGATGGTAGGGTGTAATTATTCCAGTACAATTTGGACCTATAAGGCATGCACCAGCTTCATTGATTATATCAACTATTCTTTTTTCGAGCTTTTTTCCTTCTTCATTTTCTTCACTAAAACCTGCAGAAATAATAATAAATGCTTTAGTATTTTTTTCTTTAGCAAGCAGTTCAACTGTTTCAGGTACAGATTTTGCAGGAATAGCAATAACAGCAAGGTCAACTTCAGGGAGCTTATTTATATTGTCATATGCATTAAGTCCCTGGACAACAGGTTCTTTTAAATTTGTAACATAAAGCTTTCCCTTATAACCTCCATCAATTATGTTCTTTAATACCTTTCCACGCGGTTTGGTCAAATCATTAGAACCACCAACTACAACAATGCTCTTAGGATTAATCAATTGAATATTTAACATAAATTTAGTTTTTAGGAATTATAATTAAAAAAGCCTGTCAACAATATTAATCTGACAAGCTTTTATATTTCAATACATTTTAAAATTATTTGTACAATATTTTTCTGTATTCAATAGCTAAATTACTTTCTATTTTAAGTATGTAAACTCCTTTTGCGTATTCCGAAATATCAAATCTCTTATTGAATTTACCGTTTTCATTTTTAAGCATGTAACTTTTTATTTCCTGCCCTTCAATATTAAACAGATATACTTTTACGGCTTTGGCAGAAGGTTGGTTGATTGTTAAATAAAATAATCCGTCATTAGGATTTGGAAACACCTGAATTTCTGATATCTGTTGTCTGACCTCTGAAATACCCAGGCAATCATTAATAGTTACTATGACAGAGTCAGAACCACTACACCCTAAAGAATCTGTAACAGTAACTGAAAATGTAAATTTACCAAAACCTATATTTGTGGTATCTACTTTAATAGTTTGGGTTGTTGCAAGATTAGACCATTTGTAGCTTTCATAACCTATTCCGGCATCTAAAATAACATGCTGATTTTTACAAATTGTATCATCTTTCCCTAAATTTACTGTTGGTAAAGGTTTTACCCTGATATTAGCAACATCTGAATATGCAGTACCGCAACTATTGGTTACTTTTACCAGATAAACTCCATTTTGATTAACAACATAAGCAGTGTCTATGGCATCAGGGATATCAACACCATTTTTCTGCCATTGAAAGATTGAAGCTGTGGTTGAATTTGCATCCAATATTATTGAATCCATCTGGCAAAGTGTTAATGCTCCTGACCGGTTAATTGTAACAGAAGGTAAAGGATTTACGGTAGTGACTATTGAGTTTGACGTTTCTGAGCAAGTTGTGTTGTTGTCTGTAATAATAAATGAGTAAGAACCATCTGACTTTATATTCAATGAACTGGTTGTAGCTCCGGGAATATCGCTGTTATTTTTCTGCCATTGATATACCATATTAATACCTGTATTTGCATTTAATACAACAGAATCACCAAAACAGAAGGTTGCTGAACCTGCTGCTGAATTTATAGCATCAGGTAATTGTTTAACAGTTATTAAAACTGAATTAGTTTTTTCACAACCTGTAGCAGTAATAGTTTCCGTTAAAATATATGTAGTTGAAACGGTTGGATTAACAGATGGATTAGATAAAATAGAATTAAATCCTTCGGGATTTGAAGTCCATTTGTATGTATTTCCAACAACTTCTGTAGTGCCAATAGAAGTTGATTTACCTATACATATATTATTATCAGAACCGGTATTGGCTGTAGGTAAAGAATTAACAGTAACAGTTACTGAATTCGTCTTTTGGCATCCGGTAGCGGTAATCGTTTCAGTTAATGTATATGTAGTGTTAACAGTAGGATTAACTGTTGGATTGGATACTACAGAAGTAAAACCAGAAGGATTTGATGTCCAGCTGTAAGTATTTCCGACAACTTCAGTAGCTCCTATGGAAGTTGGAACATTTAAACAAATTACTTTATTTGTACCAGTATTTGCATTTGGTAATGGGTTTACAGTAACTGACAATGAATTTGAAAGTTTAGAGCAACCTGAGGGGCTAACGGTTATATTGACCGTGTAATTTCCGGTTGCATTAGCAGAATAAGAGCTATTTGTAGCACCTGAAATATTGCCGGCGCCATTCTTCCATTGATAAGTTAAGCCTGCACCTGTATTTGCATTTAATATAACTGAACCGCCCTGGCATAACGTAGTAGGACCTCCTGCTGTAATTATGGAAGCAGGTAAAGGATTAACTGTGACAACAAGAGGGCTGGAATTACTAGCAGCAAATCTACAAAGTGCGCTGCTTTCATAGACTGTATAAGAGCCATTTGTGTTAGCAGTATATGAACTATTTGTAGCTCCCGGAATATTGCCGGAGGCATTTTTCCATTGATAAGTTAAGCCTGAGCCAGTATTTGCATTTAATATAACTGAACCGCCCTGGCAGAATGTAGTAGAACCTGCTGGAGTAATAACTGCATTAGGTAATGCGTTTACAGTTATTATAACAGGCTCTGAAGTGTCAAAACAACCTGCATCATCTATTATATCAACTGTATAACTACCCTGTAGAGTGGCAGAAAATACAGGGCTATTTGCTCCGATAATTGGATGGGTATCAAGATTCCATTGATATGTATAAATATCTGATGCGCTAACGCCTAACCATGCCGTATCTCCCTGACAAATAGTATTTTCACCAAATACTATTATTGAGTTTGGTGGTAATTCAACTATTGAGGTTATGATTGGAGGCGTGGAAGTACTGGAGCAATTTTGACTGTTTGATACAACAACAGTGAAACTTCCTGCAATTGTTGCAGAATATTTGCTTGTTGTAGCTCCTGGTATGTCATTGCCATTTAATTTCCATTGATATGATAACCCTGTACCTGTATTAGCAGTTAATAATGCGGAGCCGCCATTACAAAATTCAGTGACATCTGCTGTTGTTGCAGTAGCATTGGGTGGTTGATTAACAGTTATTACTACAGAATTAGTTTTTTGACAACCAGTAGCGGTAATCGTTTCTGTTAATGTATAGGTTGTTGTTATTGTCGGGGTTACTGTCGGGTTAGATGCAGTTGATGTAAAGCTTCCGGGATTAGAGGTCCAGCTGTAGGTATTTCCAACAACCAATGCAGCGCCTATATTTGTAGATGTACCTGTGCAAATTGGTTTGTTAGAACCTGTATTGGCAGCAGGTAATGGGTTTACTGTTATTACTACTGTATTTGTTTTTTGACAGTTTGTGGCTGTGATTGTCTCTGTTAATGTATAGGTTGTTGTTATTGTCGGACTTACTGTCGGGTTAGATGCGGTTGATGTAAAGTTACCGGGATTAGAGGTCCAGCTGTAGGTATTTCCAACAACCAATGCAGCGCCTATAT
>CAZMDE010000074.1:4933-9480 GCA_964564355.1 uncultured Bacteroidales bacterium
CAGCAGGTAATGGGTTTACTGTTATTACTACTGTATTTGTTTTTTGACAGTTCGTGGCTGTGACTGTTTCTGTTAATGTATAGGTTGTTGTTATTGTAGGATTTACTGTCGGGTTAGATGCAGTTGAGGTAAAGCTGCCGGGATTAGATGTCCAGTTGTATGTATTCCCAACAACCGGAGCAGCGCCTATAGAAGCTGATGCAGAAGGGCAAATTGCGTTGCTTGCACCTGTATTGGCAGCAGGTAATGGGTTTACTGTTACTGTTGCAGAGCCACTTTGCACCTGTGAGCATCCTTTGCTATCTGTTACACTGACAAGGGAATAAACATAGCTACCGGCTGTATTTGCAGGAACCGCGACAGTTACCGAATTGCCTGATACTGTAACTACCTGCTTGTTAGTTCCACTGTTGATAGTGTAGGTAAAAGTATAGGGTGCCGTTCCATTAGCGCCTGTGAAAGTAATATTTGGAGGGTTTCCATTCTGACAGACAGAAGTTGTCCCGCTGATAGAAGCTGTTGGTAAAGGATTAACAGTAACTACTACAGCAGAAGATGTAACAGTTTGGGCATTTTGCGTAATAATTACTTTATATGAACCTGAAGTATTTGCAGTATAAGTACTTGTTGTTGCACTACCAATATTCACATCATTTTTTTGCCATATATATGTATAATTTGAACCAGTATTTGCATTTAGTTTGACAGAACCTCCCTGGCAAAAAGTTGTAGTGCTTTCGGGAGTTATAGTTGCTGTTAAAGAAGCTGATGGTAATAAAAAGTACAGATAAAATCTCGTCTCAGGGTCGCTTTTATTAAAAGAGAAACTATAAGTTGGATTTAAAGTCAGGTCCTGTTTATTATGATTAACAGTATCTTTGAGAATAATTTTAGTGCCAGAAGGGAAATCACTTATTAAAACAGCTTTAATTGAATGAGTACCGGTAGTATTAACGCTAAACCCCAGGTTTACATAACGATTGCTAACCAAAGGAGGCAAACCATCCTGGCTAAGCTGGAAACCCGGAATAATAGCCCAAATATTACAGTATGATAGCTCAGTGCTCATTAATTTTGGGGAATCCCAATCATTATCCCACCCTTCAGTGGGTCCTCCGGGAACAAAGAAAATTGTTACTGCATCAGTATCGCTGGCAGGAGAGCTGGTCTTCTGGGCTCTTAATCTTAAGTTAGGGTATTGTGCTAATGCTGAAAATGCAAATGATATCAATATTGATGCAAAGACTATTAAAAAAACACTTTTTTTCATATTTAGAATTTAATATTTATGTTGCAAAATTAACAAAAATATCGATTTAAAAAATATTTTGTATTATACATTATTTTATAATAAAAACTTAGGACATTCTAATGACAACTTACAATACAAACTCAATACTTTTTGACATGTTTTATATTTAATTTGTATTTTTGTTTTTTCTTATAAAGAATAAATATGGAGCTAATTACACCTTCAGAATGGAAAGATTATGAACTGATTGATTCAGGAGAACAGGAGAAACTTGAACGTTTTGGGAAATATATTCTTGCTCGCCCCGAACCACAGGCAGTATGGAGCAAATCTCTTTCTGATGAAGAATGGAAAAAATCCGCTTATGCACATTTTATTAGAAAAAAAGGGCAAAAGGAAGATAATTTTGAAAAAGGTGAATGGAAGACCAGAAAAGAAATGCCGGAGAAATGGAATATATCTTATAAATATAAATCTCTCAACCTTAAATTCCGTCTTGGCTTAACCTCCTTCGGTCATATCGGAATATTCCCCGAACAGGCAGATAATTGGAACTACATTTTTAACACATTACTTACGACTTACGACTTACGACTTACGACTAAACCAAAGGTTCTCAACCTTTTTGCTTATACCGGTGCTTCATCTTTAGCAGCAAAAGCAGCAGGAGCAGATGTAATACATGTAGACTCAGTTCGTCCGGTGATTAACTGGGCTAATGAAAATGCGGTAGCAAGTAATCTGACAGGGATTCGATGGGTTGTTGAAGATGCGATGAAATTTGCTTTAAGAGAAGTAAAAAGGGGAAATAAATATAATGGAATTATATTAGACCCTCCTGCATATGGGCGCGGACCGGAAGGAGAAAAATGGCTGCTCCAGGATAATATTAATGAATTAATAAAACTCTGCTATGAACTCTCTGATAAAAACAGCTTCTTTCTAATTTTAAGTCTTTATTCCATGGGCTTTTCATCGCTCATTGCTGATAATCTTATCAGCAGCAATTTTAAAAACATCAAAAATAAAGAATTCGGAGAGCTATATTTTCCTGACAAAGCAAATAAGAAACTCCCGCTTGGAGTCTATTTCAGAGGTTCATTATAACCCTCTGTTTCCCCTATTTCTAAGTAATATCTTTCCTATTTCTAAGCTATATTATTCATATTTATAAGCTACCTTCCTTAGTGTATACATGGTGTCTCCCCCTACCTATTCCCTTGTTATTAGGAACCCTTAAGGGTAATCTATGGGATACCTGGGGAACACCTAGGGGACACCTAACTCTTTTTCTTATCTGGCGTGGTTATATTGCCAATTTGATGGGTCGAAACTGCCACTTTAGTCATTTTTGTTTTTACAAAATATATGCCTTCGGCTATTTCTTCCAAAACACCATATTTTACTATATGTTTCATGCTGCAAAGATAATCATTTTTATCTTACTTTTTCAAATTATTTTGTTAAATTTTTACTTTTCTTTCATCATTTGTATTCTTCTATAAATTTTCGTCTATTTACCAAATAAGAAATCAATATCATAAAAATAGAATTTGTTACTTTTGCAATTAAACCTGTTTATACTATAAACCTTAATTATATGGAAAAAGAAATTTTATTTGAAGAGAAACAGAGATTCAGACAATGGTGGTTATGGATTTTACTGCTTGGAATAAACGGGATGTTCTTTTATGGGGTTTATCAACAGGTAATAAGTGGTCAGCAATTCGGGGACAAACCAATGGATGATTATTCACTTTTAACTGTCACAGGATTAAGTTTGCTTTTTACAATTATATTCTTCAATCTTCGGCTAGACACTAGAATACAAAAGGATGGAATCTATTTTCGTTTCTTTCCAATTCACCTAAGTTACAGACATTATAGTTGGGATAATATAGATAAGTCATTTGTCAGACAATATAATCCTGTATTGGAATATGGCGGATGGGGCTTAAGACTTGGTCTATTTGGAAAAGGTAAAGCTTTTAATGTTTCTGGTAATAAAGGAATACAGATTGTTTTTACAAATGGTAAAAAAGTTCTCCTGGGAACAAATAAACCTGAAGAAGCAGAAGAAGCATTGAAACAATGCGGACATTTTGCATAGGGTTAAATCAATGCAAAGCTCTTAGATTTATTAAGTTTTCTTACTTTTGCCAAATAAAGTATAAAATTTAAAATTAATGAAATTCAAAAGATATACTATAACATCTGCCCTGCCTTATGCAAATGGACCGATACATATAGGTCATCTGGCGGGGGTTTATATTCCGGCGGATATTTATGAACGTTATTTAAGGTCGAAAGGAGAAGAGGTTTTATTTATTGGTGGTTCGGATGAGCATGGAGTTCCTATTACAATCAAAGCTCGGAATGAAGGGAAAACACCTCAGCAGGTAGTTGATAAATTTCATGAAATAATTAAAAAATCATTTGAGGAGCTTGGCATTTCATTTGATATTTATTCACGCACTTCCTTACCAATACATCATGAAACTGCATCAGAATTTTTTACCACTCTTTATAATAAGGGATGTTTTATAGAAAAAACTACAGAACAGTATTATGATGAAGAAAACAAGCAATTTCTTGCTGACCGCTATATTACAGGTACCTGCCCGCATTGTAAATATGAACGTGCATATGGTGATCAGTGTGAAAACTGCGGTACATCGCTGAATGCAACTGACCTGATAAATCCAAAATCTGCTATAAGCGGTAATGCACCTGTTTTAAAAGAAACTAAACACTGGTTTTTGCCGCTTGAGAAATATGAAGAGTGGCTTAAAGAATGGATTCTTGTGAATCATAAGGATGACTGGAAAACCAATGTTTACGGACAGTGCAAATCATGGCTCGACAGCGGATTGCAGCCAAGAGCTGTAACGCGTGACCTGAATTGGGGAGTAAAAGTGCCTCTGCCAAATACGGAAGGGAAAGTATTATATGTTTGGTTTGATGCACCTATAGGTTATATCTCTGCAACCAAAGACTGGGCGAATCAGCAAGGACATAACAATGATTGGGAGAAATGGTGGAAGGATAAGGATAGTAAGCTGGTACATTTTATAGGTAAGGATAATATTGTTTTTCATTGTATTATTTTCCCTGCAATGCTTAAGGCTGAGGGTTCATACATATTACCTGACAATGTGCCTGCAAATGAATTTTTAAATCTCGAGGGTGATAAAATATCTACATCACGCAACTGGGCTGTATGGTTGCATGAATATCTGCTTGACTTTCCCGGAAAGCAGGATGTGTTAAGATATGTTCTGACATCAAATGCACC
>CAZMDE010000075.1:0-9459 GCA_964564355.1 uncultured Bacteroidales bacterium
GAGCTATCAAATTAATTGAAGAAAAATCGCAAACATCAACAGTCTCATAGTAAATTTCAGTTCCAAGTGTTTTAAGATATGCAATATTTGAAATAGTTTCTCTAACATTTAAGATGTTATTCAAAGCATTTTTTATCTCAACAGGCTTTGAACCCTTCATTTTAGTCTTTAATTCTTCGAAAATTATTTTTTCATCAGAAACTTCATTAATATATCTTGAATCAATTGAAGATAAATTTGTTTTATCAAGTATTAAAAGGTTTGTTTCATATTCTTTAATTAATGATTTTGCAATTTCATAAGTTATTCCTTTTCCTCCTCCTGTAATAAGTATTGTAGACCCTTTTTTAATAAAGCTTTCATTTTCCTGTGTAATAGCTTTTTCGGAAAGTTTTATAGCATATTTGTTCCCATTACTGTATCCTGTTTCAACTCTCGAATCTTTTGACATCAGTTCGGAAACATAGGTATTTATAATTTCATTGATGTTTTCGAGAGGTCTGTCATTATTAAAATCAACAATTTTTACAATACTTTCAGGAATTTCTTTGTGAACACTTTTAAGCAATCCGGAAATTCCGGCAAAAACAGGATGCGTATCAATTGATTGGTCTGTATAAGGGAAAACTATTGAATTGAATGATATGGAAGCGAAAAGGCTTTCTTTTTTGTTAAGATATTCAAAAAGGGTTTTAATTATTAAAAATATAGATTTTACTCCAGTGTTTATCTGATCTCTATCAGATGCTGGTTCAAAGTATGAATCAAGTGGAGAAAAATGTATAACACCATTTATATTTTTTATTTTTTTTGAAATATTATCAATTTCTGATTCTATTTTTTCAGGATTTGATAGATCAATCTTAAGATTGTCATTTTCATTTAATCCTATAGTAATAGTATCTCCATCATAAGAGTGTATTTGTTTGACCATTTCTTCAGCAAATCCAAATTTATCAGTAGTTATCAGGAATGTTTTTCCTTTAAAGATATTTTGTTTTGAATTATCTTTATCAACTCCTATGGCTTCAATAATGAATCTCTTGATGTTTGGATTAAAATCAGTAATTTTTTTGCTGTAACTTGTTTCAGGAGAGCTGGTATTCTTTGTTGAATGAACGTCAGCTACTCTTTTCTTAACAAAATCAGCAATATTTGTAATAGTTTTAAGCTCACTGATCTTAAAATTATCAGGAATAGTAAATTTAAATTTTAATGAAACCTTACTGCATATTTGAGCTCTTTTTACTGAATCAATGCCAAGATCAGATTCTAAATCCATATCATCTCCAAGCATTTCAACTTTAGAATCAGTTAATTCGGAAATTATTTTTTTAATTTCTTTTGCAACGTTTCCGTTCATAGGAATTATCTGTTCAGAAATGTAGCTGGTATCAGATTGTTCTTCAGTTTCTTTCTCTGAGTAATTTTGTACAACTTCTGTTTCTTTCTTTGTAACTTTTATTTCAGGTTCATTAATAATTGCAGGTTGCTCTTTTATATTATTTCCTGATATCTCATTAACAAATTCAACAATCTTAGCGATTGTGCTATACTGATTAAGCTTGAGGTTTTCCGGTACATCCAGATTGAATTTTGCAGTTATTTTACCAAATATTTCAACCTGTTTCACAGTATCAATCCCCAGATCAGCTTCAAGGTCAAGATTGTCCTCAAGCATATCAGTTGAATAACCTGTCTGTTCAGCTATTATAGATTTTACTTCATCAGAAACATTTTGAGTATCCGGATTTATATTTTCAGCTCTAACTTCTTCTTTGATCTCTGTTTTTTGTATTACAACTTCCGGCTTCCTGCTTTCAGCTTCTGGTTTCTGAGAGGCGATATTCCCGGAAATATCATTAACAAAACCAACAATCTTAGATATGGTATTATACTGATTAAGCTTTAAATTTTCCGGTACATCCAGATTAAATTTAGCAGTTATCTTTCCGAATATTTCAACCTGCTTAACAGTATCAATTCCCAAATCTGCTTCTAAATCGAGGTTGTCTTCAAGCATATCTGTTGTATAACCTGTCTGTTCAGCAATTATTGATTTTATATCATCAGAAACATTTTGAGTATCCAGATTTGTATTTTCAGTAATTACTTCTTCTCTTATTTCGGACTTTTGAATTATTACTTCTGACTTTTGATTTATGTTATTTTCGGATATTTCATTAACAAAATCAACAATCTTAGAAATAGTATTATATTGATTAAGCTTTAGGTTTTCCGGTACATCCAGATTAAATTTAGCAGTTATCTTTCCGAATATTTCAACCTGCTTAACAGTATCAATACCAAGGTCTGCCTCTAAATCGAGATTGTCCTCAAGCATATCTGTAGTATATCCTGTCTGTTCAGCAATAATGGTTTTTATGTCTTCAGAAACATTCTGCAGTTCAGGTTTTAAAATTATTACTGTAGGTTTTATTTCTTCTTCTTTCTCAATCTTGATTTCTTGCTTTTGGTTAACAAATACAGGTTCTTTAACAGGTTCATGTATTGGTTTAGAAACAGGTTTTACTTTTATTTCTTTATTCTCTTCAATTTTTGCTTTTTGCTCTTCGTTTTTAATACATAATGTATTATTAATGATAGTCAGTTCGGGATTAGATTTATTAGAAATCTTTTTAAGCCAGTCAATATATTTTTCATTATTTTCAGTTGGATTCTCAACCAGCTTTTTAATAAAAAGGAAAGAAAGATATGATCCGAATCCGGCAGCTAAATGAACAGCATATTCATATTCTGCATCTTTGCCATCACAGAATTTCATTTCTTTGAATTCATCAGGTATCTGTTTTAAGTTTGGAACTGAAGGAGCTTTTCCCTTTTGTAATGCTTTAACCATAACGGCATCTTCAGTTGATGCACCAAGTGTGCTTCCAGTCAACCCCTTTATATTTGTGATTGTAATATTTTTAAAGTGTTCAGGGAATGAGTGTTTCAAAGCAGCTACTTCTGAGTTGGCAGGTCCTCCGTTAGCAGTTGTATATGACTCATGCGACATGAACAGCAGGGATTTTGTGTAGGAATCCTTTTTTAGATTATGCAGCTTTTCGCATTTATCAAAGAATTTTTTCATTTCAGAAGAAAAGTATTTCGTGTCAATTCTGCTTGCATGATGTGCGCTGTTACCTATGTATGTCCCTAAAATCCTTGCCTGTCCGTTAATTCCTCTTTTATGCACTTCTTCTTCTTTTTCTATTATCAATGATACGGCTGCACTTCCAAGTATAAGTCCATTTCTGCGTTCGTCAAATGGTACAGCAGCATCGGTAATGAGTCTTTCGTCAGTAGCTGCGCCCACAGATAAGAAACTTGCTCCTAACCATTCCTGTTGTAAATTTGATGTAGCAGATTCTCCTCCTATTATTATGACCCTATCACATCTTCCTGTCCTGATCCAGTCGTCTCCAATTCCTATTGCCTGAGTGGTTGTCGTACAAGTTGCGCTTATCTGTGTGTTTGGTCCTTTTGCTTTTATTATTTGTGCAAAATGAGTTGCACCTAATGATGAAATGTCAAGTAATAAGTTTCTGTTAAAAGTGTAAGGTTCTGTTTTATTTGTCTGTGTTTTCAGATTATTATACCAATCAGTAACAGACCTTTTTATTTCTACATCTTTAATGTTTTCCATTATATAGAAATAAATATTTTCAAATTCATTAAATGGTCTGTTAAGAAATTTATCTGTATAATATTTGGTAATTTCATCTATCATTGATTCATACCCGCTCAGAACAGAGCTGAATATAAGTCCTGTTCTTTCCTGCATTTCCAATGGTAAGGCATAACCTTCAGGAAGTAATCCGCCAGTAGAAGTTTTCTTATACTGCATAACAAGAGGAATGCCGGCATCTTTCAAAGCTTCTATACCTGCTGCTATTGCTAAAGAGTATGATATGTCATAATTATAATCTATTCCGTAATCTTTTTTCAGATTAAAATAACCAAGCTTTGCGGCAAGCTGAATAACATCATCTGTTTTATTAATAGTCTGAAATTTTGCATTTCCATCTGCTGCTTTATTTAATCTCGTAATATGTTTATCAGCAATTTTTTCTTTATCCTGTTCGCTTAAAGCTTCAATAAAATTCATACCGGCAAGCACTCTGTTGAAATTTTCGCTGTCAAAAACTTTATAACCTGAACCCGGAAGACCAACTGAAACACCTGAAATGACTATATTCCCTGAAAATAATCCCAGGTTTTTCTGGTCATCAATGAACTTTTCATTTTTGAATTTTATGTAATTATCATATAGTAATTTACTTATTTCATCTTTCTTTTCTTCAATATACTCAGCAAATTCAGTGCTATTTATATTGAATTTACTAAAATTGATTAAACTTTCCATATCTTTTTCAGTTGTTTTATTAAATATCATTTCTCTTTCTGAACTTATCGCGGATTCTTTATTTTCCCGATTCATACTGTCAATCTTTATATCAATTGGATTAATTTTTTCTTTGATCTGTCTTGCTGGTTCTTCATCTTTTAATTCTTTAATTAAATTAATCTTTATAAGGTTTTCAATTAAATTATCTAGGGATTTCTTTTCACCGATCTTTGGGTCAATAGAAGTCTGACACAGGTTTGTGCTAATGTTGATCTTCTTAATAAGATTAACCAGAATTTTATTTGGACCTGCTTCTATAAAATATCCTGCACCTGAATTGGCAGCATTTTTAATGGTTTTTACAAATTCAACAGGATAGACCATTTGCCTGGACAGAAGCTCCTTTATTGATTTTTCATTATCAGGATATTGTTCTCCTGTTACATTTGAAAATACTTTTGAAAGGGCAGCATTATTAAACTTTACATTTTCCAGGTAATCTTTCAGCTTAAGAGAAGCATTGAGAAAATATGGGGTATGGAATGCAGTAGCAACATTGACCTTAGAATTTGTGATCTTTTGTTCTTTCAGATAAAGTATGAAGTCTGCGATCCCTTGGTTTTCTCCTGATACAACAGTTTGCTCTTCGCAGTTTTTGTTTGCAACATAAATATTTTGTATCCCAGATTTCTTAACCAAATTTTCAGTTTCAGATTCATCCTTAAACACTGCAACCATAGAACCGGGATTCTGGTTTGCAGCTTCCTGCATCAATTCTGCCCGCTTGATTACAAGCTTCATTGCCTGCTCAAAATCAAGCATGCCGGAACAGTATAATGCAGTGAATTCGCCAAGACTATGACCAATATAATAATCAGGATGGAACTGATGTTTTTTCAAATAATCATAGATTGCTGCAGAAGACATGAATATTGCAGGCTGAGTGTTTTCAGTCAGTATAAGCTTGTCAGCATCGTTAAACATAATATCCAGCAAAGAATATCCTTTTATTTCCCTGAATATTTTTTCACCTGAATCTAAAAATGCATGGAAGAAATTGTCGGAATTGTAAAGCTCTTTCATCATTCCGATATACTGAGAACCCTGCCCGGATAATAAAACTGCAGCTTTTATAGTTTTCTGTTTTCCGTTATCAGTTGACAGACTGATTGTTTCTTCTTTTTGATTATTCTTTTCAGTATTAGTGTTATAATTCAGACTTTGGGTTTTTATACCAGAAACCTGATTCAGGAAAAGCGGAAGACTGCTAACAACGCAATGACCATGATTTCCGCCTATACCAAAGATATTTGTTGCGAAATATTGGTTTTCATTTTCACCAATATCAATAATCTGGTTATTGAATTTTAATACAGAGTTATTATCAACTATGGAATTTTCCTGGTTTATATTATTTACCAGTACTTTTCTGTGATTGCACATCAGCACAAGCTTAAGCAAAACAGCAGCAGGGTGAGCAGATTTCAGATAACCGAAATTGTTCTTAATGCTTCCGAAATACAGGTCATTATTGAATTTCTTAGAAATAACCTGCAGTTCCATCAGGTCAAATAATACATTTCCTACTCCGTATATTTCCAGATACTTTATCTGTGATGGCTTAATTGAGCTATTGCTGTAGAAATTATTTATTGCCAGACTGTAAGCTGTTTTATTGGGAGAAGTGAGCATTGTGTCTGACTTGTGAGTGGAAAGTGATAAATCATTAAGCTCAGCAAGCACCTTCATTTTATTAGCTACGGCATTCTTGTATTTTGTAATAATAAATACAATTCCACCTTCGGCAGGGTATATGCCGTTGGAATCTTTATCAAATACAGAGTTTCCTGTAGTTGAAAGCATTCCCATCTGTTGCAATCCCTTTAATGTAGATGGAGTGAAATTACAGTCAACTCCACCGGTTATTGCAAAATCATAATCATTGTTTTTAAGACCTTTGATTGCAAGAGAGATTGCGTCAGCAGAAGCTGTGGAAGCAGAATCCACTTCAAAGTTAACTCCATTGCAGTTAAACTGGTTTGCTATTCTTCCACTTATAAGGTTAGCAATATAACCCGGAAATGTATCTTCTGTTGATTTTGGAAATCTTGTTCTAATGCTTGATGTAAGCTTTTCTATCAGATCATTTTTTGTTGATTTATTTATTTCTTCAATGGAATCAATAGATTTAGCAATTAAGGGTATACGAACTCTTGCACCAATTTCATAAAAGTTCTCATTAAGCATTGTGTTACCCATAACCACACCGACCTTATTTCCATTATTGCACAGTGTTGGCCTGAGGTTTGCCTGTTCTATAGCCTGGTAAGCAGCTTCCAGAGTATATAGCTGAGTTTTGTCAATCAATTTGATTGTAGCAGGAGGGAGCTTGAATTTCATCCCGTTGAATTTGTAATCTTTTATTAGACCTGCTTTTATCTTAGGTATATTGAACTTTTTATCTTCCTGCTTAGAGTAGAATTCATTATGAATGCGGTTTTCAGGGATATCATAAAGAGATACTTTGCCTGATGCAAGATTATTCCAATATGTTTCAGTATCAAATGCATCCGGCAACAGGCAGCCTGTCCCTATAATAACTATCCTGTTATCATTAAAATCATAATCAGGATTATTGAAAATATTTCTTGAAAGCTTCTGGTATTCTTGATTAAATTCTTCTACAACAATATGTGTATTTATGCCACCAAAACCGAATGAGCTGATAGCAGCCTTTCTTGCTTTTCCTTTTTCTATTTTCCAGTCAGCAGGATTTTCGATAACATAGAAAGGAGCTTTAAGATTTATATTTGCAGAAAGCTTTTTAAATTGACCGTTTGGAGGCAAGGTCTTATGCTGAATTGCAAGGACAGCTTTTGTGATACCTGCCATACCGGCACCTGTTAGCAAATGTCCTATCTGAGATTTTACTGAGCTTATACCTATAGGGTGATTTGTTTTGTAGATTGTATTCAGCGTTTGCATTTCAGCTGCATCCCCAGCCAGAGTAGATGTTCCGTGAGCCTCAATATAGTCTATATCATCAAAGCTGACAGAAGTTTTCATCTTCTCAAAGCATCTGGTAAGTGCAAGACCCTGACCTTCGGGATTAGGAGCAGCAATAGCTTTTCCTTTACCATCAGAGCTTGTACCGATCCCTTTTATGATTGCATGTATCCTGTCGCCATCTCTTATAGCATCTTTCACACGCTTCAGTACAACAACTCCCGCTCCCTCTCCCAGAATAAATCCATTTGCTCTTTCATCAAAAGGAAAAGAACCATCATCAGACAACCCATTCATTTTGCAGAATCCGACAAACAGCTCAGGAGAAAAGCTTGTACTGACACCTCCTGCAATTATAACATCATTTTCATTTGACAATAGACTTTTAAGTGCACAATCAAGAGCAATTAAAGATGAAGCGCAGGCTCCATCAACTGAAAAGTTTGAGCCTTCTATATCCAGATGCCTGGCAATCCTTGATGCATCAATATTACCCAATACATGTTCAAGGTCTTCGCTTAAGTCCGGCTTACAAAGGCTTTGCTTAATGCTGTCAAGTATTTTATTCTTTTTTTCTGTGTCAAGATTTCTGTAAGCATCAATTTGTTCAAGGTAATAGATAATTTCAGGGTAGAAATATTTAAAATTACGGTCACTATATTCCTGGCCTAAATAATTTCCAACTATAACTGAGGTTCTTTTACCTATCAGCTTTTTATTCTTTATATAACCCGCATCCTCCACAGCATCCATAGCTGTCTGGAGTATCATCTTCTGGCTTCTTGAAATAATCTTTGCTTCTTTCTCTGTATATCCAAACCTTTGATAGTCAAAATTGAAATCTTTTATAACACCTGCAAGACGGGAGTAAGACTTATCTTCAGCTTTATGGTCTTTGTCGTAATAAAGGGTGCTGTCAAACCTATCATCAGGAACCTGTGTAATAGAATATTTTTTTGAAATGATGTTTTCCCAGAACTCAATTGTATTTTTTGCATCAGGATAAATGCCTGCCATTCCTGTGATAGCTATTTCGTCATTTATCTCGCAGTCTTCATGTGTCAGAGCTTCGAGGCTATTGAGATTTTTGTAAAGAGATTCTTTTGTGTGAAATAAAGTGTTATGAATATCTGCGATGCTTATCTGATTTGAATAAAATGCGAGGCTGTCGCCTGTCATGAAATTTCCTCTTTTGAACTGATCATCCTTGTCATAGAACAAATACTCAGGGTCTGTCTTTAATTTTTTATCAAAGTTTGGAGAAAAAGCTTTTGCTGCAATAAGGAGTGAACCCGAATTAAAGGTTTCAAATTTTGCTTTTCTTTCCTGCAAGTCTGTTCTTTCTTTTATCCACTTATGCTCATTAACAAGAGCATCTTCAGCATAAGGAGTCAGAACTGTTCTTGTTGGCAGCCCAATGGTATTAGCTATAACAACACTGTCTTTCTTTTCTTTCAGGACATCCTGGTAAAGCTGCATCAGTGCTTTGGTCTCAACAATTTCTTTTGTGAAGAGATAAGAAGTGCCGATAGATATTCCAATCTTTGCTCCCATAGAAGCAATGCGGGATGACATGCCGCTGATAAAGGCTGAACCTGAGCTGCTGCTTATTCCACCTGCAAATATTATTGACTGTTTTTTAATTGCAGCATTATTCTGATTGATAAGCTTTTCAATTGCAAGCTCCCAAAGCACAAGACTGGTAAGGCTTCCGACATGCCCACCTGCCTCAGTACCTTCAAAGATGAACCTGTGAGCTGTGCAGTTTTTTATGGCGTTTTCAAGCAATTGCATGGATGGTGCGTGCAGATAGGCTTTTATTCCCCTAGCTTCGAGTTCATTTACCTGTGCAGGAACACCTCCAGCTACTATTGCAAATTTGACTTTATGTTTTTTTATAAGCTCTATATGACTTGCTAAAGGTTTATTATAGTTCAAACCTATCAGTCCTGCTCCAAAATTGTCAAGCTTTTTATTACCTTCTGAAAGTATGTTTTCTGCAATATTAGCTGGAAGGTTTCCCATTGCAAAGAAAGGCAACCCACCATTCTCGAAAATTTTTAATGCAAAATCAGCAGTATCGCTAATGTTTCCCATCGGAC
>CAZMDE010000076.1:0-9439 GCA_964564355.1 uncultured Bacteroidales bacterium
GCATCAATAAAATCCGAATATATTAATTTACGTTTAGCATCATAAATCCAAAAAGCTGTTAAATCAAAATTTTGTAAAATATTAATATTTTCTTTAGCCCTAATTGTATCCTTATCCAAAATAATTTTATTCAAATTGCTTCTATGAACATAACCTGCAAGAAACTGTTTATAGCTATCTGATTTAAAATTAAAAATATTTTTTATATTTTTTTGAAATTCAACTTTTCGTGACTCTAATGTTTCGTTATATTGCTGTTTAATATCATTTTGAATAATCAATAAAAAAACAATAAATATTAAGACACCTATTAAATATGCAAACAATATTTTATTACGGACTTTCATGGGTAAAATCTATTTAAAGGTGCTATGAGAAGTAATTTTTCAATCTGAACAGGAAGAAACTAATATTACTATTACCGAGATTTGAGTGAATAAAGTTTTGTGTTTTAGCATTAAGAGCTTCGGCATTAGTTACTACCATTATAAAATATTCGTACATATAAGTTAAACCAGCAATTCATTCAGATATAAAATTGCAAACTAAATATTATTTTTCCCCTTTAATTTTATTAGAGCAAACATTGCGTAGTTAATAATATCAAGATAATTAGAGTCAATGCCTTCGGAATTAATAGTCATGCCATGATTGTCTTCAATCTGTTTAATCCGTAATACTCTCATAAGAATAATATCAGTAAATGAGCATATTCTCATAACACGCCATGCTTCACCATAGTCATGATTTTTATTTTGCATTAAATCTTTTGCTTTAAGAAAATACATATCATAAAGTTTTTCAGCATCCTGCAGCTTCATAATAATATCTGAAATATCAACCTTTGATTCGAGCTGAATTAATGCCATAATAGAATAATTAACAATGCCAATGTATTCGTCAGAAATTCCATCATTAACTTTTTGTATAGTTTTTTCTTCAATACTTCTGATTCTCTGAGCCTTAATAAATATCTGGTCAGTAATAGAGCTTGTTCTCAATATGCGCCAGGAACTGCCATAATCGCGCATCTTGTTGATGAAGATATTCTTACATTCAATAAGTATTTTATCGTATTCTTCAGAGGTACTTTTCATAAAAATTCCAAATTTTAAAAAAAATATCAAATAAAAAACAAATAACGAATATCAAAAACTTTTAATACTTTTGAAAAATAAATTTCAAAATATATAATATTAGTAATTTCAAACTGTAATTTGAATTATATTTGATATTTGGAAATTGTTTTTTGTTATTTAATTATTAATGGTCAAAAATACAATTTTTTCTAATAAACATACTATAAATTGTCAAGGTAAAATATTAGACCTGTCAATTCCATTGATAATGGGGATTTTAAATATAACACCTGATTCCTTTTATAATGGAGGTAAATATATTACAGAAAAAAAATGGCTTCAACACACAGAAGAAATGCTCTCAGAAGGAGCAGCAATAATTGATATCGGAGGGGCTTCAACGCGTCCCGGGGCAAAAGAAATATCTGAAACAGAGGAATTAAAAAGATTAGTACCTGCACTAAAATCAATAATTAAGACGTTTCAGGGAATAATTATTTCTGTAGACACTTACAGAGCTTCAGTAGCCAGAATTGCCATAGAAAACGGGGCAAGCATTATAAACGACGTTTCAGCAGGCACCTTCGATAAAGATATGTTCAAAACTATTGCAGAACATAACGTTCCATATATAATGATGCATATAAAAGGAACTCCCTTAAATATGCAGGTGAATCCAGAGTATGAAAACGTAGTTAAAGAAATTACAGGATATTTTTCAGAAAGAATCCAATTACTGAAACAATCAGGAGTAAAGGATATAATAATTGACCCGGGCTTTGGATTTGGCAAAACAATTGAAAATAATTACCAGATATTAAATAAGCTCGATTTATTCAAAATATTTGAGTTACCAATACTTGTAGGACTTTCCAGAAAATCAATGATAAATAAAATTTTAAAAATAAAACCTGACGAAGCACTAAACGGGACTACAGTATTAAATACCATTGCATTAATTAAAGGAGCTAAAATACTAAGAGTTCACGATGTAAAGCAAGCAATGGAAACAATTAAAATTGTTGGTTCATTGGTTCATTAGTTCATTGGTTCATTTGTTAAAAACTTATTGATAAATATAAATTTATGATACTTCTCTACCCTGTTTCAGCCTTGCATTTCCGTTTTCTTGATTTGCTTGATATTATTTTTGTTGCATTATTATTGTTAGAATTATACAGGCTAATTAAAGGTACTACAGCAATGAATGTATTTCTTGGTATTGTAGCACTTTATCTCTTATGGAAGCTTGTTAAAGCCCTTCAAATGGAACTCCTCACTGAAATACTCGGGCAATTTATCAATGTTGGAGTTATAGCATTAGTTGTTGTTTTTCAGAAAGAAATCAGGCAGTTTTTACTTTTATTAGGAACACCTAAATTCTTCCGTAATGCCAACAGAACATTATTCTTCTGGAATGCCAGCTCTCATATGTCAAAACCAACAAACATTTTACCTATAGTAATTGCAACACAACGAATGGCAAATTCACATACAGGAGCATTGATTGTCATATCAAAGAGGAATGTATTAAAAGAATATATTGAAACAGGGGAAAGCATTGAAGCAAATATTTCAGAGCATCTTATAGAAAATATATTTTACAAAAACAGCCCATTGCATGATGGTGCAATAATTATTGGGGGAAATAAAATTAAAGCAGCTAAATGCATATTACCTACAAGTGATAGAACCGACCTGCCTGTTCATATAGGATTAAGGCACAGAGCTGCAATTGGTATAACAGAGCAGTCAGATTCTATAGCTATTATAGTTTCTGAACAAAGTGGGGAAATCAGTTACGCTAAAGCAGGTATTATTACACATAATATTAAACCTTTTGAACTTAAAAAATTTCTGGAACATGAATTTGGCAGAGTATAATAAAGATGTACGATTTACGATTTTAGATTTATTTTTTATATTCGCATTTGGTAAATTTAATTTTAGTATTAACTTTTAAATTTATTTTTTATGAAAGTATTTACGATTATTTTAAGCATTATTTTAGCATTAGTTTTAATTGTATTAATATTTGCGGGATGGTTAGGTTTCTTCTCAAATTTGACCATCACTGAAAAAACAGATGTAGATTATGTTGTAGCAGGTCAGGAACATATAGGTGATTATTCAAAAGTAGGCATTCTATCAAAAAACATTGACAGCAAGCTAAGAACTTCCGGGATTAATTGTACCAGAGGTTTTGGCATTTACTATGATAATCCTAATATAACACCGAAAGAGAAATGCCGTAGTTTTTTAGGTAATATAATAGAAGAAAAGGATTATTCCCGCTTAGTGGATATAAAAAAACTAGGATTAAAAGTTGACACTATTCATAAAAAGCAGACATTAGTTATCGAATTTCCTTATAAGAATATGATATCTTTTGTAGTAGGACCAATGAAAGCATATCCATTTTTAAATAAATACATAAAAGAAAAAGGCTACAAACCCACACTAGTATGGGAATTGTATGATGTGCCCAATAAAAAAATATATTTCAAAATGCAGTTATAATAAAAAAGCCCCTGTTTAAAACAGGGGCTTGAACAAAGCTTGCCAGCAAAATTTTACTTTTAGTCAGTGAGCCAAGAGGATTAGAAATTACTAATCACTATCACTTTGCCCGAAGACATATAATTTATTTTATAAATATCTTATCAGTATAAACCTCATCTTTGTTTACAATTTTTAAAATGTAACAGCCAGGAACATTGTTAATTCCATAATTATAATTACCGTTTTCAATTTGTTTTTCAAGCACTTTCTGTCCCTGAGCACTGTAAAGAGTTAAAGTTGCTAATTCTCCCTTAGGATTATTACAGCTTACATATAAATTATTGTTAAATGAATAAACATTATATTTCGTTGAATTACGAACATTTTTAATACCTGCAGTTGCAAAATTAAACTTTAGAAAAAACCTATCGCCTTTATCAACTTTATGTATTACAAAATTATAAGTAGGATTCTCAGTCAAATCCTGAGTAATTCCTCTGGCTTTATCTTCTAGATAAATACGAACAGCACTGTCAAAATTTGTTAATTCTGAGGCAATAATTGTATAAGTTCCGTCAGTTAGCACTTCAAATCCAATAGGTATTTCCAGATCATTTATTAATTCCGGAAATGCAGAAACAGCTAACATCATATTATCTTTAACAGCATAAATATTAGGGATACCAGGGTCAGTATTCATCATCTTGGTTGCATCAGTGTTTCCGCTAAAGAGCATTGTAGCGCTCTGGTGAAAATAAACCACTACTGCGTCACTTAGACCATTGTTTGATGTCATATAGCCCTGTAATTTTAAATTTGGTACTAATACAGAACCTTTTGTGGTATCACCTGGATTTGGCTGAGAAAATCCTTTAATTGCAAGGCAAAAAATCAATGCAATAATTAATGTGAAAATCACAAGTAATTTAGTTGAATTCATTTTGTAAGTGTTTACTGAATTTTTCATTTTTTTAATATTTTAGTTTATAATTTTATAGTTTATTATTAATTGTTATATAAAACAATTTTGGTTATGTGGTTCTTAACGAATAATTTTTAATTAAGGTTACAAAAATTTAATAAAATTATCATGAATGTTTTTGCAAATAATTGATTTGCACAAATTTAATAATAGAAAAACATTAATTGCTTATGTATACCTTAGTTGAAAAAAGGTATGAATAATGGTGAGTTTTGGTGAAATTTGATAAAAATGAAGCTGAAATCTAATAACCGAGCAGAGCGCGCTTAAGAATAACTTTTGACATGATGATAAAAGTTGAAGCAACTAATCTGATGAACCGATTGCAACGAGCATATGAGCCCCTACAAAATTATTTGTTAATGCTATGATCTGTCAATCTTCTTAATATGCCCTGGCAAATACAACTCTTTGTTTTGAAGGGTTTCCAGTATAAATACATTTTCCTTGCTCATGAGTATTATCAAGAGGAATAAGTCGGATAGTAGCTTTGGTTTCATCTTTGATTTTTTCTTCGGTTTCGGAGGTACCGTCCCAGTGGGCATAAATAAAACCACCTTTATTTTCAATAATATCCTTGAATTCACCCCAGGTATCTGCCTTATAAGTATTATCTTCCCTGAAATTCAAAGCTCTCTGGTACAAATTAATCTGTATCAGCTCCAAAAGGTGAGAAATTTTATTTTCAATATCAGTCTGCTGATATGAGGTCTTTTCCAATAGGTCTCTTCTTGCCACTTCAACAGTTCCTTCTTCAAGGTCTCTAGGACCAATAGCAATTCTGATGGGCACTCCCTTAAATTCATATTCTGAGAATTTCCATCCGGGCTTATAATTATCCCTGTCATCATATTTCACCCTGATACCTTTTGATTCAAGAGCTTTCTTTATCTCAACAGCCTTTTCGCTTATTTTAGCAAGCTGCTCAGAATCTTTGTAAATAGGAATTATAACCACCTGGAAAGGAGCTAATTTAGGAGGCAAAACCAAGCCATTATTATCTGAATGAGCCATTATTAAAGCTCCTATTAAACGGGTTGACACTCCCCATGAAGTAGCCCATACATATTCAAGACCACCTTCTTTAGTAGCAAATTTAACATCAAAAGCCTTAGCAAAATTCTGCCCGAGAAAATGAGAAGTACCAGCCTGGAGGGCTTTTCCATCCTGCATGAGAGCTTCAATACAATAAGTTTCCACAGCACCAGCAAAGCGTTCACCGGGGCTTTTTGTACCTTTAAGAACAGGCATAGCCATCCAGTTTTCCGCAAAATCTGCATACACCTCAAGCATTTTTTCTGCTTCTACAATAGCTTCTTCTTTTGTTGCATGAGCAGTATGACCTTCCTGCCAAAGAAACTCAGCAGTCCGAAGAAACAATCTTGTTCTCATCTCCCATCTTACAACATTTGCCCATTGATTAATTAAGAGAGGCAAATCCCTGTATGACTGAATCCAGTTTCTATAACTATCCCAGATTATTGTTTCAGAAGTAGGTCTTATTATCAATTCTTCTTCAAGCTTGGCATCTTCATCAACTATAACTCCCTTACCATCAGGTGAATTCTTTAAACGATAATGAGTGACTATTGCACATTCTTTAGCAAAACCTTCAATATGACTTGCCTCTTTGCTTATAAATGATTTTGGTATAAAAATCGGGAAATAGGCATTAACATGACCGGTATCCTTAAACATCTTATCAATTGCTGCCTGCATATTTTCCCAAATAGCGTAACCATAAGGTTTAATAATCATACAACCTCTGACAGCCGAATTCTCTGCCAAATCAGCTTTTATTACGATTTCATTGTACCATTGTGCATAATTATCTTCCTTTGAAGTGAAATTTTTTGCCATAAAATATAATTGTGGTATAATATTTGCTATAATATAATTGTACAAAATTAAGTAAATTTTAATATCTAATATCTAAAGTCTAATATCTAACATCTAATAAATAGGAGGTTAATAAAATGAAAAATATAGTTAAAATATTAAAAGTGAACAAATTAAAGCTATTTATTATTTCTATTGCCTACTTAGCTTCCTGTTCAACAACTCATTATACAACCGTGTATGATGATGTTTATTACAATAAAAAAGATGCAACTACACAGCCACAGACCCAGGTATTAAATCAACCTGCTGTTGTAAGCAATAATACCAATGATGATGAATACAGTATTGCTGCTAAAGTTAACAATTCTGATTCTATTACATCTGAACCAGGGAGTATTGAAAGATATTCCAATAATAACATAATAGATAATTCACAAAATGACCAGTATCAGGATAACTCAGCCCAGGGTTCAGGTGGAAATACAAACATAACAAACAATTATTATGATTATGAATACGCTTCAAGAATAAGAAGATTTCACAACCCGGGATGGGGATATAATTACTATGATGATTATTATACTAATTCATACTGGTATAATAATGACCCGTTTTATTGGGGAACAAGTATTTATATGGGATACAACTGGATGTACCCATCATATTGCTATTACAGACCAAGCTGGTATTTCGGCATTGGTTTCGGGTTAGGCTGGGGAAGTTTTGGTTGGGGTTATCCTCATTATGGATGGGGTTCGTTTTATTCTCCATATGCTTATGGTTGGGGTGCTTATAATCCTTACTCATGGGGTGATTACGGCTATTACTATTATAACAGTTATGACAAAGGAAATACTACAGCTTATCATTATGGCGGAAGAGCTCCAAGTGGAGGTTCAACCAACCACAGAAGTACTGCTAAGGGTAACAATAATTCAGATAATAATATGAGCTTTGGGCAGAAATATCAGAGTTACATTGCATCTACAACACCTGATTTAAAACCTGAAGCTGTTAATAGCGGAACTAATTTAAATAATAATCCCGGCATACAAAACATCAATAAAGGTATGGTTGGAAATGAAATGCCCAAAACCAATGCAAATCCACAGCTTGAGAAGTTCGATAATCCTTCTGTTAAAAATAATAATATTTCAGATAAACAAATTATGAAATACGATAATCAACCGGCACAGAATAACCCGCAACCTGTTAAACAGTTTAAAGCTGAAAATAATTATCAGCAATATTCAAAACCTTCTGCAAAATACAATTCCCCTGCTAATTCAAATGTATATTCTATGCCTGAGAAGAAATATGCAAAACCAGTTTATTCCGGACCAAAATCTTATACTTCTCCAAGCTATTCACAACCAAAATCAGGACAGTATTATTCAAAACAAGGAGCTATAGCAATACCCGGAGGCTCTATAGATAATAATCAAGGGTACAAAAATGCACCTGCACGTTCTTTTAACAGAGATGCTCAAAAGTCTTACAGCAGTCCGGCTCAGCAACAACCTTCATATAGCAGCCCTGCTGCAGCACCATCGCGTTCATATAGCAGTCCTGCACCATCACGCTCATATAATACACCTGCTCAGCAACAACCATCATACAGTGCTCCGGCAGCAGCACCATCACGTTCATATAGCGCTCCTTCAGCACCATCATATAGCAGTCCTGCTCCGAGCAATTCAAATAGCGGAGGCAGCAGAAGCCCAAGTCCATCTGGCGGCAACAGCAGGCCAAGAAGATGATTTGTAAATTTTATTGTCTCATATCTCATGTCTAATATCTAAAATCTAATAGAAATGAAAAAGATAAGCATTTTAATAATGATATTCCTTTCTGCTTTGATTATTAAAGCACAAAATGAATACGACGCTCTCAGGTACTCAAATCTGAACTTGCTTGGAACATCCAGGTATTTAGGCATGGGAGGAGCTTTCGGGGCTGTAGGTGCCGACATGTCCACCCTCAGCTCTAATCCTGCAGGCATCGCCCTGTTCAGGCGCTCTGAATTTTCTTTTACTCCCGCTTTTTCTGAAGGGGTCACTAAATCTGATTATCTCGGAAAATCTAATAATGACAATAAATTCAATTTTGCCCTGAATAATATAGGCATAGTATTAGCTTCAAAAAACTTAAATGAAAAATCTGAAGAATCTGATAAATCAATAAGCTTCCAGCTTGGCTTTGCTGTTAACAGGTATTACGACTTTAATAACAGGGTGATGATAAAAGGCAGAACCGATAAAAGCTCCCTTGTGAATGATTATGTTAACAATGCTGATAATGATGGCTTCACTCCCGACTATCTTAATCCTTATGACACACAGCTTGCTTACAATGCTCATCTTATCACGACCAATCCTCCGGGCAACACATCCTATATATCCTGCCTCTATAATGGCTCTGTTGACCAGCGTTTAAGCAAAACCTTCTCCGGCTCATCAAATGAATCCCTTATCACTATAGGCGCAAATTATGATGACAGGCTATATCTCGGAGCAACCGTAGGTTTCCCTCATTTCAGCTATAAAGAACAATCCAATTATGCTGAAACCAATTTAAATGCTGCTGATAGCATTAAAAGTTACAATGTCCACGAAAACCTCTCCGAAAGCGGCTCAGGCTTCAATATTAAGTTCGGAGCTATCTACCGCATCAGCGACTGGATGAGATTAGGAGCAGCTATCCATTCTCCCTCATTCTACAAGGTTGACAGATCTTTCACAAGAGACCTGCAGTCAAATCTTACTGATTTTAGTTACGATGTTTCTTCTCCTCAGTCTGATTTCTCTTACTATCTCCAGACACCCGCTCATTACCTCGGCAGCATGGCTTTTATTATCAGGAAAAAAGCTGTGATAGGATTGGATTATGAGTTTGTTGACTATACTACAATGAAACTCCGCGATAATTCAGAAGAATGGGATTACTCAACCGAAAACAGCAATATTCAGAACCTTTATACATATCAGCATAACCTCAGAGTAGGAGGTGAATTAATGTTAGCCCCTTTGGCAAT
>CAZMDE010000077.1:0-9300 GCA_964564355.1 uncultured Bacteroidales bacterium
GTTATACTTTTGGCTAGTTTCTTACTATTATAAGACATTCTTATTAATTCTTTGTCATCACAACTTATAATACTTATTAATTTCTGCCTCAAATCAATTACACTGCGAGACTTAAATATGAATCCATTAAATCCCTTTACTACAAATGATACACTTGCACCACAGGCATCGGAACAAATTATAGGTAATCCTGCAGCTGCAAACTCATGTATAACTAATGCCCATGGTTCATAAATTGAGGGTAGTATAAAACAACCAGATTCTTGAGCCAGATTAATTAATTTTTCTTGATCCATAAAATCAATTACTTCTATTCCTTCATAACCTTGTAACTTATTCTTATCAGGTCCATTACCTACTAAAGTTAATATCCAACCTTTCTTTTCAAATATGCTATTCCATGCCTCAACAAGCAATTCAAGTCCTTTTAACTTATTAAACCTTCCTACAAATAAAAAACGTTTTGGATATAAAAGTAATTTAGATTCTACTTTAACTTTAGAAAATAATTCTACATCACATGAAAGTGAATTAAATACAATTTTAGATTTTGAATACCCTAAAAGACGTGCAAATTCATACTGCCTTGCACCTGGTATCCAAATATGTGTAAATGCACTTTTAATATAAAATGGTGCTATAATAAATCCAAAAAATTGTTTTATCCTTTTGGTAAACTGAGTATCAATTGGGCATACAACAGGAATTATTTTTTTCCTTTTAAAATATCTTGCAATGTATAAATAGTCTTTATCTGACCATCCACAAACTAACAAAATAGTTGGATTTAATTCAATAATTTTTTTTAATAAAAAACTTTTAGTAAAATCACCTTTAGGGTAATAAAACACGTTGTCAATTTCATCAGGGACATATGGGGTTTGACGTTTTTTATCTAAATAAAATGCATGTACTGCATTACCCAACTTTGAATATTCTTTAAATATCACAGTTTGATAAGGCATTATTTCAGTGTATAAATATACAATTGTTTCCATTTAATTTTATGTTTTTTATTGTTTAGCTGATTAGCGTCCAACTTTCCAACGCACAAATAAATTCTCAAATTCCCAAGTCTTGATTTCGAATTGATTTTTATTACTAACTCAAGATTTAACAGTCATCTTAAATTTATTCAATCCTACTTTTTCTTGAAAAATTATATCATTAAAAGTGCTTACATATTTTAACTTTTCACAAGCAATGCTTTGAGCATTCATAAATATTTAAACTAAATATTTGAACAATGGATTTTATCTTCATTGGAATTATTTTGGTTAACATTTGCTAAGTAAAGATAGAAATCTTTCTCTAACTATATCCTGGGAGTGATTTTTTTCTACTACTTCAAGTCCTTTATTTGTAAGGGATTTACGATATTCATTGTTTGTAATCAATTTAAGTATGGCCTGAGATAATTTATTTAAACTTTGTTCTTCTACAACGCAAGCCCACTCTTCATCTTTTGCATATTCTACAATTCCTGTAATTGGAGAGGCATAGACAAGAATTGGCTTTTCGCTCATCATATAAAAATGTGCCTTTGTTGATATTGATAATCGAATTTCATCAGCTTTAACAGGATCAAATGTTTCTGGTAAAAACAAAATATCAGCACCCTTTAAATACGATGGTAATTCTTCATGTGATGGTCCGGGGAGTATTTGCAAATTGTCTTTCTCCCTTAATTTATTAACGGCTTCAGATGGTATCAAAGTTGCAAATACAGTAATCATAATTTTGAATCCTTGCGTTTCTAATAATTTTGCTGCATTACATAAATCAATAATTGAATTCCAACGGCCTAGTCCAAGGCTTCCAGAGTATATAATTGATAAAACTGCATCATTAACAACTTTTCTTGTAATAGCATTACGAAAACGATATAAATTGTCACACATCATTAGAGGTTCAAAAGATATACCATATCTTTTCCGATAATCCTCTGCCATTAATTTGCCATTGGCTAGTTTTACTGAGGAATTTAATAGAAGTGATTTTATTGATTGATGAATTATTGGTTTAATTGCAAATGAAAATGTTGAGTCTTTGTATAAATATGATGGCCAATCATCACCAGTTTGAAAACAAATTGGAATATTAAATTTTTTTTGAATCATCAAAGGAAGCCAAGTAAATGTTAAATTATATCCCTGACAATAAATTATTTGTGGATTAAAATCTTTAACAAATTTCAACATTCCTTTTGAAAGCACGGGTTTGAAAATTAATTCCCAAAATCCTGAATTTATTAGAAAGATGCTTAATCTATTCTTAAATAATGACCAGAAACTTAATTTATTCAGCTGTAAAAAATTTTTTTGCGGTAAAATAGGAAAACTATTTTGACCGATTGCAGAACCCTTTATTTTAAAGAATAAATTTCCAAATCTTCGCTCCTTTTCTTCAAGTTTAAAGTTAACACCGCAAAACCTCTCCTCTCCAACTTCACCTCCTGAATAAATTTGAGCCAAATTCTCCTTGGGCCAATCAGCAAACCAACCCCTGATAGATACTCCATATAGATCTTCCTTATTGATACAAGTATGATAAATAATTAAAACCTTTGGATATTTTTTAAGATCTTTCATAGATTATATCAAGTCACTAAATAATCTTAGTTATTTGTTTTGAATGCAAAATTCTCGCCCATTCTATATATTCTTGAATACCAATTTCCAAATCAACAGTAGGAATAAAATTGATTTTTTGTTGTGCCAATGAAATATCTGCTAAACTATGACGAACATCACCAGGCCTTTCAGATCCATGTTCTATTTTAGTATTACCATAACCTTTTGTAATCATTTCAACAAGGTGGTTAATGGTTACTCTTGTGCCACTTGCAATATTGAAAGCACCACTAACACCAGTAGATTCAGCCGCTTTAATATTGGCCTGGACTACATCATTAACATTTATAAAATCTCTGGTTTGTTCACCATCTCCAAAAATTTGTAATGGCTCATTCCGTAACATGCGAAAAACAAAAATTGGTATTACATTTCCATAAGCATCAAAACGCTGATTTGGGCCATAAACGTTAAAATACCTAAGACATACAGCCTCAATATCATATAATTTAGCATATGAAAGACATAATTTTTCTTCGCATAGTTTTGTACATCCGTATGGTGAATCCGGTTCAATGGGATGATCTTCTTTAATTGGCATTGTTTTTAATTCGCCAAATATACCGGCTGACGAAGAGGTTACTATTTTACGAACTCCTTCTTTTCGTGCTGCCTCCAGAACTTGCAACGTTCCTAAAACATTGATTTCAGCATCGGTGATGGGATTATCTATAGAACGTTTATTCCCAACAGAAGCCGCCAAATGAAATACTATTTCTGCTCCTTGCATTGCTAATTCAACAGATGATTTATCTCTTACATCGCCTTCTATAATACGCACATTAGGAAATGATTCAATGTTACTATGATATCCAGACATATAATTGTCTAAAACCGTTACTGAATTTCCTTCTTCAACTAATCGCCTGACAAGATTTGATCCAATAAACCCAGCTCCTCCTGTAACCAATACTTTTTTATTTTTCATTTTTTAATCCTGTTTTTTTAATATACTTAAATGTTTCAGATGCACAACGTTCCCATGTATAATCTAATGCATATTGGTATGCCCTTTCACCAAAAGTCGCACGAAGTTCAATATTACTGATTAGCTTTTTTATTGATTCTGCAATGCTTTCCGGTTCTTCCGGATCGAAATAGACACCAGCGTCTTTTAGTATTTCGGATAAGCCAGTACGATTAGAACAAGCAATTGGTAATCTGGCTCCCATCGCTTCCAGCACTGTTATACCAAAAGTTTCACAGGAAGATGCAAAAACAAATATATCAGCTGAGCGGTATTCTTTCAATAAATCTTCATAATTTAAATTTCCATTTACAAATACAAAATCTTGAATTTTTTCCTTTTTTACAAATTCATCAAGTTCTTTTGCAGCAGTTGAATTACCTCCACCAATTAAATTTAAATATATATCAAGGCCTGTGGAAAATCTCAATAATTGCACAGCTTTAACAACTTCTATTTGATGTTTATAGTGGTAATAGGGTGATATATAGAGAAGTTTTATTTTATTGCCAAATTTGTAAGTACGTTTATTTGGAATGAGAAAAATTGAATCTAATCCATGGGCAATAACAGTACTTTCTTTAATTTCTGGTATTTCATTGCAGACAACTACTTGTGAATGATTTGATAAAAAGATTATTGCATTGCTTTTTTTAAAAGACAGAATCTGATTTTTACGATAAGTTTGAAAATAATGTTGTTCAGATTTATCATCAATACGTTCTAATTCTTTTGCGTCAAACAATAATAGATTATGACATGTGGCAATTGTTAGTGCTTTTCGTAAATATACCCTAAGTTGCCCGGATGGATAGAATTCAACATCAGGTTTTATTTTTCTGACAATACGCGGGTAAACCCAAAGATACCATAAGTAGCGATGTAATCGGTATTTACTTATCATCCAGGGATGAGTAATTACATGAATTTTTGAATCAAGAGGAGCAAGTTTTTCATAAAATGGGTTTGAACAAATGAACCAAACTTCTATATCTTTTGGGATTGAATTACTTCCCAATAACCCTTTACAGTAGCGCAAATATCCGCCACTTCCTCCAATATCACCATAAATAATTAATCTCATAACAGGGTTTTAATTTTGATTACTTAGATATCTAAGTAATTTTATTTTTCAATGCATCAATAAATTCAGCAGTAAACATTTGACCAGGCATCCATTCAATTTCAAGTATTGAACTTTGATCAGCAGGCATATAACCACTTCCACAAATAGCTTTTTTCCCTTGATACCATACAGAAGGAACCTGACCTAAATATGCACCAAAAAGACTAAAAGAGGAACGTGAAGTAATAATTACCGTTGATTTTGCAATTGCTAGTAAATCGGTAATGGATGTGTTGAAAGGAGAACGAATTACGTTTTCAATATTTAATATTGTTTGAAGTTCACTAATTGAACCATCTGAAAAAATAATTGCAGTTAAATTTGAATTTAAAGAACTTCTCAACTGTTTTAGTGCTTCAATATACCAGGTTAAAGGTTGTCTGAAATATATCTGTGAACCTGAATCCGATTTTTGTGGAAAGTCACCCATTCTAATATGAATACCTATATAATTCTTAGGAATACCGATTGGCCAGTATTGAGGACGAGTAATGCAAAAAAGTTCATTAAGAACTTGTTCGTGTCGCCCTATTAGCCTTCCCAGATGGTTCATATCAGAGAAACAAACCAATGTAGTTTTGGAAATTTGTTTTGTTTTACCTAATAAACGATAATTCTCAAACGGAATTTGTTTTGCAGTTAATAAAAGTATTATCCGTTTTAATCCTGAAATTTTACCTTTGTCTATAAATAACCTATGATATTGTCGTTTATCACGTTCACCTCGTAAATATGGTCCTAATCTAAATTTTCTCCAAAAAGGAGCTACTTGTTTTATTCCCTGATCTTGACACCAAAGGAAACATTCAGCCCAAGGTATCAGCATATTGGCAAGTCCCGCTTTAGGCAAGACGGGTAATCCATATATTCTTTTCACCTGTTATGTCATTTTTGAATTAATAATTTTGGATTTAAATTATTTATACAATTCTTGTATGTTCTATATATAGTTATTCTTTTTTTGATGTGTATGGTTATTATATTATTGGCCTTTATGTTTATATCTGGCTTATTTTTTTTAAAGTATCGCTATTTATCCAGATATAATTACATGTTGTGTTTTTAGCAAGTTTAAAACCTGCATGAATCAGAATCGAATTAATTTCAACAATATCATCTTCACTTGTTTCAATAATTACGCAAGCGGTATTTTCAAGAGTTTTTTTTGCTCCTTTTAATACGTGCAAATCAAAACCTTCTGTGTCGATAGATAACAAAAAAACCAGCTTAGATTCCCCTGCATTAGTCCATACTTCATCCAAGGTAAGGATTGGTACCCAATCATGCTTATTTGTTAGTGCCTTTATGTTATCCGAAAATCCAGATGTCACAGAAGCATCTGTTATCTTAAATTTACTGACACCGCTATTGTCAGAACATCCAATTTCCAAATGAATATCTCTGTGTCTAAAATGCCTGAATAATTTTGTCATCTGCCGGTTAGGCTCAATGACAATACCGTTAAATCCCATTCGGTAAAAAAGATATGTATTTGATATTTGTGTAGGCTGATTAGCTCCCACTTCAATATAAATGCTACTTGTGGGAGTTATATTAGGCAATAATTCCATTACTAACACATCTTCTTTAAATTGTGCATAACTTTTTTTTGTGCTTTTTATAGAGTCAATATATGCAAGCAAATATCGTTTGAGATTTATAATATATGGAACTCTCAAAACGATTTTTTTTAGCGATTTGTTGTAAAATAAGTTCATTTTATTGTTTCTCCTTTTTTAAGTTTAAAATTTTATTAAAAAATACTCTTGTGTCAAAATAATTTAATCATTGCATAAGCAGTTTTGTCCTATTTAAGCTATTTACGTTAGAATTTTTTTATACTCAATTGAAAATAGAATTTTAACAAATACATTAATAAATTACATCTGCTGAAAAAATAGTATGATAAGTACCAAATGCAACTTTGTATATATCGGAATTGAAAAATTGGAAGAATGAATAAAGTGTTATAAAAATTAGTAATACAATAAAAACCAACTTATAAGAAGATTTTTTCAGGTTACTATAAATCGCAGAATAAACAATTAGAGTTGCCGGAGAAAAATACATCCCAACCCGGCCTATCAATTGAATAATAAAGCCAAGAGGCAAGATTAAAAAGCTGATAATTGAAAGTTTAAATATTAGTGCAGTTTCTTTTGTTTGAAATCGATCATAAATTAATACCATTATAAACAATAGTAAGGTATAGGCAAATCCCAGACCCGAACCCAATTCCGCTCCACCTTCATAGATTCCATAATCAGGAATATAATTAATGATAAATTGGTTTACCCTTGATGTAATATAACTTCTAAAAAAGAGAATTGAAGTAAAAAAAGATATGATTATAATCCCGGAAATCCATTTTATTCTCCAATTCACAAACCCTAAAAAATAAACAGGAATTAATACTATTGCGCTTGTATGAAAAAGGGATGCCAAAGCAATGCATAAATAGTATTTCAGTGCATTTTTAGAGAATATATAATCGATAGAAAAAATAAACAAGGTAATTGCCACTGATTGACGCATAGCCGTTGACATGACAAGCAAAAAGCCAGGACTAAAAACATAAAGGAATACAGCAATCCAATAATATTTTACAGGAAGATATTTTTTAATAAACCGGTAAAAAACAAAACTATGAAAAGCAGCTAAAACCGCGGTCATAGCAAAAAATCCAAAAGGCTTGAACAATCTGTTTAATAATGTCCATGCCGGTTCAAACTGATTTGTTTCATCAAAAATATCAACTTTGCCATAATAGTTAACACTGTAAAATGCCTCCAAATATGCTTTGTAATCGTTCCCGAAATTAAAGCGCAAAGCAAGAAAAAGAAAAATCAGGGTATATGCAACTTTAAGTCCCCCTTGAAAATTTCTATATTGTGCAAGATAGGCAAAAAGTACCGAAATTATACCGAGTAGCAGTGTTGCAATCATCCTTAAAGATTAATTAACTAATATATTTTTTATCAACTTACTTAAATAAGAATGGAACATGGAATTTGGCATAATCTCTCAACAGCGATAAAAATTTATAATTGAAAGATGGCCTCATCAGGCGGTCAAGATATAATGCAAATGATACAAGTTCTTCATCATAATCGCATTTATTGAATATGGAATTTTCAAATATAGAAGTTAGATTTATTGAGTTTACAACCCAGTTTAATTGTGATTCAGCGATATCCCTGGCAGCCTGTTTTTGTTTGTTGACCATGTTTTGATCATCGACATACATTTGCATTGTTTGAGTCAAAGAATCAATGCTACACAAACTTTCAGCCCAATAATATCCATCATATCTGCCAAGGTATTTTTCAACGCTTACTAATTGACCATTGATGCCTGATTTGACAAATTCGTTCATTGGAGGACTATCTGTTGTGATTGAAGGTAAGCCGCAACTTAATGCTTCTGGTAAAGATAAACCAATACCATCCAGTCTTGATGGATACAAATAAACATCACCTTCGTTATAAGGAAAAGGGTCGAATGTGCCATAAATGAATTTTATTCTATTATCACTTGAGATGTGTTCCTGCCAGGTTAATAAGCATTTTGAAAATTCAACCTGGCTATAAATAATGAGCTGACAATCGCCTTTAACATTATGAAAAGCTTTTGTACCTAACAACAATCCTTTACGATCTAAAGAATACTCTCCTTCCCATCCCAAATTCATAATAAAAGTCAGTTTTCTGTCAGCTTTTTCTGCTGCCGGCTTAAATTTATCAATATCAGTACCCCATGGTATATAAAAAGAATGATTATGCCAGTTAAATACGGAGTAGTGTCGTAATGTATTGCAAATCACAAAATCGTATAATTTAAAAGCTTTTACTGTAACTTGTTTGTAATAGTCGATATATGCTCCTATGCAAATGCCTGCTTTCTTTGCAGCAATAACTGGTTTCCAATAAGTTTGTTCATTAAAAAATAATATTTCAATTTTATTTTTGCTGCACCATTTTAACATATTACGGGTTTTTATACCATGATAATGATGCGGTGCCCAATATACTCTTTCATCATCCCAATCTGCATTACCACACATATTTTTTCCACCCCTTGCATAAATAAATACATTGTGCTTTTCCGCTAATATTGCTCTGTATGCTTTGGAAACATAGCCCGCTCCAACAGGAAACCAGGTTGTTACAATTCCGATATTCATTCTATCTGTGTATTTTGATAATTCTTGTTTTAAAATTCTCCATAAGGAAAGCAGAAATTATTTTCAACCTGATATGTATTTACCAAATGGCAATTTATTAATCAAATAAATAATGCCTCCTGAAATAACTAAACATAGCACTGTTGTTAATGGAATACCAATAATAGGATTTAATGAATTCCAATATAGACCTAATTTGTATAAAAGGCTTATTACAATTATGTGAACCAAATAAATGCCATAACTATATCTGCTTATAAAATTGCTTATTTTAAAGTATTTTGTATTATAATTATATTCGTTTTTAAAAAGTATAAATACTCCAATAGAAACAATAAGAACATTTGGACTCAAGTAGTTATAAAATGGGTCATAGAAAGCTCCCTTATGA
>CAZMDE010000078.1:0-5762 GCA_964564355.1 uncultured Bacteroidales bacterium
GATGTAAAAGACTTGCCTGATTATTATAAAGATTTACAGACAATTTTGAAAGAGTTGAAATTATCGTCGGTCTGTTACGCTCATATTGGAACCGGAGAGATACATTTCAGACCAATTCTAAATCTCAAGACAGAAGAAGGTGTCCGGCTGTTTAAAGAAATTGGAAAAAGAACTGCTGAGCTTGTTAAGAAATATAAAGGTTCATTAAGTGGTGAGCACGGCGATGGCAGACTTAGAGGGGAGTTTATAAGAAAGGCACTGGGTGAGCATATTTATATGTTGTTCTGCGACCTTAAAAAAACCTGGGACCCTGATAATATTTTTAATCCCGGGAAAATAGTTCATACTCCTCCAATTGATTCCTGTTTAAGATATAATGCTCAACTAATAACAATCAACGATGAACAATCAACGATAAACGATTTTTCAGATACACAGGGATTTTTAAGAGCGATTGAAAAGTGTAATGGCACTGCAGATTGCAGAAAAACTAAAAATGCCGGTGGAATAATGTGTCCAAGCTATATGGCTACAAAAGATGAAATTGATTCCACCAGGGCAAGAGCAAATATTTTACGCGAATTTCTCAGCAATCCTATAAATCTAAAATCTAAAATCGTAAATCGCAAATCTCTACTCCCTACTCAAGAGGATGTCCTCAAGGTTCTGGATCTATGTTTGTCCTGCAAGGGCTGCAAGTCCGAATGCCCGTCGAATATTGATATGGCAGCTTATAAAGCAGAATTCCTGCAGAATTATTATAATTCGCATAGAATTTCTTTACGGACTAAGATGTTTGCATATATAACACGGATTAATAAGTTAGCTTCACAATTTTCTTATATTTATAATGTAGTATTAGCAAATAAAATCACTTCTTCTTTAATAAAGATTATTATAGGGATAGCTCCAAAACGCAAATTACCTGCACTTAATAAAATCAGCTTAACAAATTGGGCTAAAAAGAATTTAAGTTTTATAAAATCTGAAATCGTACATCGTAAATCTAAAATTGTTGTTTATGTAGATGAATTCACTAATTATAATGATGTTGAAATTGGTGTTAAAGCAATTAAACTATTACAAAGATTAGGTTATAATGTGGAAATATCTGAATGCAGGGAAAGCGGAAGAACATATATTTCCAAAGGTTTATTGAAAAAAGCTAAAGTAATAGCTGAAAAAAATGTAAAATATTTCAACTCTCTTCTCCCTACTCCAGACTTTGTACTAATCGGTATTGAGCCTTCTGCAATCCTGACATTCAGAGATGAGTATTTAAGGCTTGTAAATGAGGATTTGAAAGCAGATGCACTTTGCTTATCAAATAAATGTATGCTTATTGATGAATTCCTGGCTAATGAGATTGATATTGGAAACTTAACTGAAGACCTGTTTACTGAAGAAAAGAGGCAGATAAAATTACATGGTCATTGTCATCAGAAGGTTTTATCATCAATTGATTCGACTAAGAAGCTGTTGTCTTTACCTTTAAATTATAATGTGGAAGTTATTCCATCAGGATGTTGCGGAATGGCTGGTTCATTTGGTTATGAGAAAGAACATTATGAAGTTTCAATGAAAATAGGAGAGCTGGTTTTATTTCCTTCAATTCGCGAATCTGACAATAAAACTATTATAGTAGCCCCGGGAACAAGCTGCCGTCAGCAAATTATGGACGGTACAGGTAAAAAAGTTTTTCATCCTATAGAAGTTTTGTTCGATGCTATAAAATCGTGAAGCAAATAGATTTTTTAATATTTTATAAAACAATAGTATATTAGCGGGCTTTTTAATAATCCAAAAATTAAACTTAATTTTCTGAACCTAAGTTAATTTTATATCTAAAATCGTAAATCGTAATTCTAAAATTGTAGGTCCATATGGAATTTTTATATATTGTAATTGCTTGTGTTTTAATTTTTGACTTTATCAATGGTTTCCATGATTCTGCAAATTCAATTGCTACAATCGTATCAACAAAAGTGCTTTCACCTTTTTCAGCAGTTGCTATGGCTGCTTTTTTCAATTTTGTTGCATTTTTGATATTCCCTCTAAAGGTAGCTCATACTATGGGGAAAGGAGTTGTTGAACCTGATGTTATTAATCTGTATGTTATATTTGCTGCAATAGTATCTGCTATTATATGGAACTTATTAACATGGTGGTGGGGTCTTCCATCAAGTTCTTCTCATACTTTAGTTGGAGGACTTGTAGGTGCTGCAATTGCAAAATCAGGTATCAGTTCCGTTGTAATGATTGGGGTTGCTAAGATAGTAGCTTTTATAGTAATTGCACCCTTCCTTGGAATGATTATTTCTTTTATTATATCTGCCATTGTAATTTATATAAGCAAAAGGTCAGCACCTTTAAAGATAGATAAATATTTTCGCAGATTACAGCTGATTTCAGCTGCTTCATTCAGCTTAGGGCATGGTGGTAATGATGCTCAGAAATCTATGGGAATAATCTGGGTCGCTTTAATTGTGACAGGTCATGCTACAAAGCAGGATCCAATAGCTTTATGGATAATACTATCCTGCCAGGCTGCTATTGCATTAGGAACATTGTTCGGGGGATGGAGAATCGTAAAAACTATGGGACAAAAAATTACAAATCTTAAACCTTTTGAAGGATTCTGTGCTGAAACTGCAGGTGCATTAACATTATTCGGTGCTACACACTTTGGAATTCCGGTCAGCACTACTCATACTATTACAGGTGCTATTATTGGAGCAGGTGCAAGGAAAGGTGTTTTTGCTGTTAAATGGGGAATTACAGGAAAAATATTCTGGGCATGGATACTTACAATTCCTATTTCTGCAATTATTGGCGGACTATTATATTATACACTTATATTATTTAAATAGTCAAATATTATTTATTAATTGTTATTAAAAATTACAATATGAATTTGGATAAACTCTTAAAGGTCTTTGTTCCTAAAGATATTGCTTTCTTCCCTCTTTTTGAAAAGGATGTTCAAAATCTGACACAAGCTTCAGCTTTATTAAAATTACTAATATTTACAGAAGATTATGAAAAACGTGAAATCATAAATAAGCAAATTGAAGACCTGGAGCATGAAGGTGACAAAATAACTAATACCATTTTTGATACCTTAAATAAAACCTTTATAACTCCACTCGACAGGGGAGATATTCATGAATTAACATCTGAAATTGATGATGTGCTTGATTCAATTTATGGTACGAGCCAAAGAATTCAATTATACAAACCAAAAAAAATACTTCCTGTATATAGTCATATGGCAGATATTATTCACTCTGCTGCTTTGGAAATAGAATCTGCTGTTAAAGGTCTTAGAAATGCTGGTAGTAATAAAGATAAAATTATGCAGTCATGCATTAACCTGAATACCCTCGAAAATAAAGCTGATGAGATTTACCATTCTGCTATTTCATGTCTTTTTGAATCTGAAAAAGATGCACCCGAACTTATTAAAAATAAAGCTATTCTTGAACTTCTTGAGAAAAGCGTTGATAAAGCAGAAGATATATCAGACACTATTAAAGGTATTCTTATAAAAATGGCTTAATAAACTGGAATAATAAATTTTATTATTTCCCCTTTCAGAATTAAGTTTATCCGGACAATCTATACAAGGACAATCCTTTACTTTTATCTTTTTAGTATCGCTAGGTTCCCAGCCCATAATAAGATACAATACAAAGAAACCAACAATATAAGCAAGAATAACATGCCAGCCTTTTCTAATCCATAATTCAACATCTCTTGCTTCAGGAAATATGTTTGAAATAGCTACACCAGCTGAAGAGCCGAACCAAATCATTGAACCACCAAACCCAACTGCATAGGCTAGCATCCCCCAATCGTAACATCCCTGGTCAAGACATAATTTTGTAAGAGGAATATTATCAAAAACAGCTGATACAAACCCCAGGATAAAAGCTGACATCCACGAAGCGGGTGGTAATTCATTTACCGGCATCAAAGAGGCACTGGTAACTAAGCAAAGCAGGAAAACTGTTCCTTTTATGGCAACCGGCACTTCTTTCCATGGAGTTTTTGTAAATGCTGACCCTATTAAAATAGCTATCCATACTCCTAAAGCGGGCATGTCATATAAGAAATTTGTAACAATTGCTCCTGTCAATATTAATATAACTACAAATAATTTGTTCCATTTTATTTTTACAATCGGGTTCGGATCTTTTTGGATGCGATGATATTTGTCCTGCTGGTGTGAAGCAAACCATGCAAAAATAAAAAATGCTGCACCTGCTGCCACATAAGCGTGAAGTACGTTTATTGGGCTTACCCCATCAATCCACATCATGGTAGTAGTAGTATCTCCCAGAACAGACCCCGAACCACCGGCATTACTCGATGCTACAATTGCTGCTATGTATCCAAGGTGAACTTTTTTATTAAAAACAATTAGTGCAATTGTGCCGCCTATCATTGCCCCTGCTATATTGTCAAGAAAAGATGATAAAACAAAAATGATAGCCAATAGTACAAAAGGACCTTTCCAGTCATCCGGTAAAAATTTTGGCAACCAGGCAGGAACTTCCGATTCTTCAAAATTCTTAGCTAAAACCGTAAAACCCAACAGTAATCCCAGCAGATTAAGTATTATAGACCATTCCCCCTGCCTCAGATTTTTATCAATTAATTGGCTGACTATATCTGTAGTGCCAAAAAAATGCTCACTTAAATTAAATGCAGAATCAAATAATAATTTAAAAAGCAATATTACCGAAAGTCCTATTATTGCTACCCGGAATGTTTTATTATGAAAAACAGCAACCCCTATTAAAGTTAAAGCAAATAAAATAAATTCAACTCTGATATTGCAAATTGATGGAGGAACACCGCTGCCGGCATAAGAAAAAACAGGTAATAACAATAAAACCATAATAATTAGCAGAGGCATCGCATGTAATGTCTTTCTGATTGTTAAATCTGCTGACCTTTTTGTCATTCTTAACGAAGTAAAAATCTATAAAATATCACAATAGTTAATTTTCAAAAATAACTATTTATTACAAATCTTAACGATTATCAGTTTTATTTAAAAAAAAATTATATGTTCGTATGATTATTTGAATTATATTTGTCATGCACTTATATCTAACATCTAGCATCTAATTTCTATTAGTATGAACAGATTTTATTTAAAAATTATACTTCCTACTATATTTTCAATCCTTCTGTTTATTCTCACTATTTTTCTGATTATCATTCCGCAATTTCAACAGAATATAATGAACGGGAAAAGGGAAATGATAAAAGAATTAACAAACTCTGCCTGGAGCATTTTATCCAAATATGAAAATGATGAAAGAAACGGATTGCTGACTCGCGAAGAAGCTCAAAAGACAGCAATCTCAAGAATTCAATACCTGCGATACGGCGAAGAAAACAAGGATTATTTCTGGATTACAGATATGCATCCCACAATGATAATGCACCCTTACCGCACTGATTTAAACGGAAAAGATTTATCAAATTTCAGCGACCCTCATGGGAAAAGACTGTTTGTAGAATTTGTTAAAATCGTTGAAAAGAAAGAACACGGATATGTTGATTATATGTGGCAATGGAAAGACGATTCACTGCATATTGTTCCGAAATTATCTTATGTTAAAGAATTCAAACCATGGGGATGGGTTATTGGCACAGGGATTTACATTGAAGATGTAAAAAAAGAAATCAGAGCTCTCTCAAAAAAACTCCTCTGGATATCAATAGGCATTTCTCTGATAATATCCTTT
>CAZMDE010000078.1:5772-9287 GCA_964564355.1 uncultured Bacteroidales bacterium
CACGCCAAAGCCTTAAAATTGAACGCAAAAGAATTGAAGCCGAAGACGAATTGCACAAATCAAAAGAAAAATACAGAACCCTTGTTGAAGCTGCTACCGAAGGATTAATAATGCTTATTGGCGGAAAAATAAGTTACTCCAATAATGTTATCAGTAATATGACAGGTTATGAAATCACTGAACTCGTTGACCTGTCTTTAAATGAAATTATCAGCGAAAACAACAATAAAGATATTATAGACCTTTTCTCAAAAAACATTGTAAAGAAAGGGCAATTTGAATTAAACCTGAAAAAGAAAAACGGTGGTTTTGTTGAAGTATTAATTACTGCTTCTACTGCTGTGTTTCTTGACAAAATAGTAAACATTATAATTGTCAAAGACCTTTCTCAGTTCTCAGATCTCAGTTCTCAGATCTCAGTTATAGATTATCAGAAGCTTATCAGTACATTGAACGTTGGCTTTTTCAAGGCTAAAGTTCATTCAAAAGGAAAATTTATTTACGCCAATGAAACTGCTCTGCGAATATTAGGCTTTGACAGCTTTAAGGAACTTTCTGAAATACATATCCTCGAACTGCTGGCTGATGCAGAAGAAAGAAGGAGTCTCAGAAAAATTCTTTTGGAAGAAGGTTATATTAAAAACAAAATATTAAAAATTCATAAGAAAAATCTTGAACATACAATTGTTGCCCTTTCGCTTGTTGTTATAAACAAAGAAAATCCCGATGATTTGGTTTGCGACGGCATCATTGAGGATATTACATTGCAGGAAATCGAAAAACAACTAACCGGCAATTTAATAGCCCAGCTTAAAGCTAATGATTTTCTGATGGAGCAATCCGTCAGAGATTATCTTTCTCCCATTAACTCTCTCGATGCAGACTCAACTATAAACGATGCTGTTCAGCTTCTGGCAAAAAGAAAAACTGATAACCTATTACTAACAAAACCCCTAACCCAAAACCCTGAACTCATAACTAATAATTACATTGGAATAATTACCAATAGCGATATTCAGAAAAGAGTTCTTTCTTTCAATCTTCAGTCCGACAATCCTGCTTATCTTATTATGAGCTCCCCAGTTGTTTCTATATCCGAAAACACTTCAGTAGGCAATGCTGTCAGCATCTGCGAAGAACAAAACATAAATCATCTTGTGGTTAAAAATGAATCCGGAGAGCTTATAGGCATATTAAGAATTAATGACATATATAAGATACTTAAAAATTCGCTTGCTTTTTTCACTGAAAATATAAGAAAAGCTGAAACAAACGATGAATTGAAGCAATGCTATAAAAACCTTCAACTGCTCATTAAGCCTCTTATCAATAGCGGGATGTCAGTTACACATATCACAAACATCAGTTCCGCTTTTTCCGATTCAGTAATAAAACGTATTATTGAATTAACCATTAAAGAGATCGGCGAACCTCCGGTTGCTTTCTCTTTTATTTGTATGGGAAGCGAAGGACGAAAAGAAGAAACGCTCTTCACCGACCAGGACAATGCAATCATTTACGAAGATGTTCCAAAGGAAAAAGAAGCATCTGTCAATGAATATTTCAAAAAACTTGGCGAACACGTTTGCAATTCATTAAACCGTGTTGGCTATTCTTTTTGTAAAGGAAATATAATGGCAAAAAATCCCCAATGGTGCAAGTCGATTAGTGTTTGGGAAAGATATTTCGTCAAATGGATAGCAACACCCGAACCTCAAAATCTTCTCGAAGCTATCATATTCTTCGATTTTCGCAATGTTTACGGTGATGAGGCATTAACCGAAAGGCTCAGCAAAACAATCACTGCTGCAATCAAAGAAACACCCGGCTTCTTATACCATCTGGCAAACAACACTTTCAACACAAAAACACAGCACATATCTTCCAACGCAGATATCCTTGACCTCAAGAACGCTGTAAATCCGCTTATGATGTTTGCACGCACATATGCTCTTCAGAACAACATCCCTTTCACAAATACTATCGAAAGGCTTAATGCATTAAAAGCAAGGCATATCATTGCTGCTGACACAGTGGATGAAATCATCTTTGCATATAACTTCCTTATGATGCTTCGTTTCAGAAATCAAATAGAATTATCCGAAAACAAACTGCCATTGTCAAATATTCTGAATACCAAAAAGCTGCTTGATATCGAACTCTCACTTTTGAAGAAGGTACTATCCACAATCCCCACCTGGCAAAACAAGATAAGCGTTGATTTCAGAATTTCAACCTAAATCCTAATCAAACAGAGAAATAAGCGTTACTCTTAAAAGTGCCATGTTCATTGCAATGAACATAACCGAGCTGATTTGTAAGCATGATGGTATTGCCTATATACAGGGGTTTCTGATTGAAATGGCTATGACCGTAGAGCCAGAAATTTGCATTGCATTCTTCAATAAATTCAGTAAGGTCAACACAGAATGCTTCATTAATGGAGCTCGCATTCTGAACAGGGGAATTACACATAGATGATGGCATATGATGTGTTACGACAACTGTTTTATTCGTTTTATTCTTTAATGATTGCTTTATGAAGCTTAAGCTTTCAGTATGCAGATGATTGAAATCCTTTGCATTGAATTTTCTGCTTTTATTAGTAATACAGTCAAAATCGGAAACGCTTTGCTCTATATTCTTTTCATTGGCACTGCTTATTTTCGACCACAATGTGCTAAAAATAAAATTGACATTTTCATACTGCAAATTAATATTGTTTACAATGTTTATATTGCTTCTCAGGCTGATATTATATGATTTGCTGTATTCGGTAATATCTTTATAGTAGAATTCATGATTTCCCGGAACCCAGAATACCTGCTTGTATTTATGGGATATAAAGCTAAAGAAAGAGTTATTGAAAGACTCATCGTGTAGAGGAATAATATCTCCTGCAAGAATTAACACATCTCCTTTGACGGACAGAGGTGCATTTTCAAGATATTTACTGTTTTTCTCAAACTCAAGATGCAGATCGGAACAGTACTGAATTTTCATAATTCCTTATTTGTTATTTATAAATTTTACTATCCTACTTCGCTGATTTTAATTAATAAAGGCATATCAAGTATCTCAACATCCTTGCCACTAATAGAAACAATATTCTCTTTTGAAAACTCGGAAAGCAGTCTTACTGTGTTCTCCTCTGAAATAGCAGTCATTTCGCCGATTTCTTTTCTTGTCATCCCTAAATGAAATTTGTGATTATTATGCAGTTTAGATAAATAAATAAGGCTTTCTGCAATTCTTCCTCTTATTTGTTTCTGATTCAGGGAAATTAATTTGTTCATAATATTGGCTACAGACTTGCCAAAAGCTTTATTCAGGCTTAGAAGCAATTCATGATTTTCTATATAAAGCTTTTTAACCAAACCCAATTCTATAAAACACACTTCTGAATCTTCAAGAGCTGTAACAGAATATGAATATGCAGGGCTTTCAAAAAAAGCTAAAAGACCTATATAAGCAGGTGGTTTTAAAATGTACAGAATTATATTTCTGTTGTTCAA
>CAZMDE010000079.1:0-9280 GCA_964564355.1 uncultured Bacteroidales bacterium
GAGCTTTTAGACAATAATCAAGGCTTTTAATGTAATTTTTTTCATTTTTTAACCCTATTGAGATATTCATGCAGCAAACTGCAATTCCTTTTTTGAAGTTCTGTGTTTCGAAATATTTTAATGCTTTAAGAAGATGATCCAGCGCAAGAAAGTTCTGTCCCATATTCAAATATGTACCCCCAATATTATTATAATATCTACCATAGCCTTTCTTATTATTAGTCTTTTTATAAATTTCAAAGGCTTTGTCATAGTTTTCGATTGAAAGATTGTAATCACCATGTTCATTATGATTTATACCTAAATTTATATATGAGGCACCAATTCCATTGAAAATACTTTTCTTAAGAGTATCACTTAATGATAGATCAGGGTATTCTGTAAATTCTTTAATATGCAAAAAACAGCTTAAAGCTTTGTAGGTTTTTTTGTTTCTCAGATAAAAATATCCAAGGCTGTCATATAAAGTAATTTTCTGTATAATGCGTCTTTTTTTATTCAATAGTTGCATTGGATATTCTGCAGAAACAGATAAATTATTAATATGGAGTGAATCTTTTTCTAAGTGTTTAAAAATTTCATCAATACCTTTTTGATAATTGATTTTTTTTGCCAGTTCAAATCCCTGCATACCATAATACATTGCAAAGGGGTCAATTGGGTTTGATTCAAAATATAATTTAATATATGTATTTACAAGAGAAGAGTCTGATATATTGTTATTATCAACAGTTGTGGAAGCTAATGTAAATGATGAACAAAATATTGTCAGAATAAAGATAAAAATATGGAAATGCTTTTTTACCATCAGGCAAAGGTACATGTAATATTGACATTATTTATACCTTTTATGTATGATTTGTTTTTATCCTTATATCTTAACCTTGTCTCAGCCCTGTCTCAGCCTTGTCTCAGCCCTGTCTCAGCCTTGTCTCAGCCTTGACCTGAGGATGACACTCTGTGCATCAATAGTTTATAGGCAGTCCCTTATGAGTGTTGACCTTTTTATATTTATAATACTATAAGGATATTAGTCTTTGAAAGACGCAAGTCCTTAGAAATAATTTGCAGGACACAATAATAAACGCCTTCTCTAAGAGAAGCTGCATTGAACTGCAGGGAGTGATTCCCTGCTTGCCGGAGCTCATTTGTAACGAGTGCTGCAACTTTTTCACCTAAAATATTATATATATTTATGTTGACATTTTCATCTTCCGGAATAGTGTAATTAATGTTTGTAATGGCATTGAAAGGGTTGGGGTAAATTTGAATTGAGAATTGAGAATTGAGAATTGAGAATTTCAATTTTGGGACTACAAGTTTGTTAGTACTGATATAATTTGCGTCAATGTCAGATATTATGCTTTCGGAGGAAAGCGTATAGCTGGGAGTTGGGAGTTGGGAGTTGGGAGAAATCGAATTATCATTATAAATTGCTTTTATAAAGAATAAAGGTTTGTCGGGGGTGATCTGATATCCTTCATCATTAGCAGACCAGGCAATGTTGATTACAGATTCATAAGATTCATCAGATTGAGTAATATTATAAATTAAATCTTTTAAGTTGGACTTTATTCCAAGAACAGAGAAGTGAGAATTGAGAACAGAGAACTTTAATCCTAATGCACCGAGTTCTGCAAAATCATTAAGATAAACAGGTAATTCAAATTCCCCTTCTTTTTCAATATTCAGAAATCCTGCAGTACTGATAGGGGTATTCATATTTTTCCGAGGAATAGGGGAGTAGGAGGCATTAACATCACCCGTACAAATAGCTAGGATATTCTTAGTAATATTATCAGTTTCGATATTTAAAAAAGGGTTGCTAAACAACCAGTCAGGAAGTGTGACTTTATTCTTGTCAACAAAATTAGTGACAACTCCGATATATCTTCTGTTAATATTTAAAGCATCAGTAGGAGATATTTTCCCATCATTGTTAACATCTGCTGCCAATTTTTTAAGAGGGTCAGTAATGGGATATCTTCCGATATAGTTTCTGTTAACAAGAAGCGCATCAACAGGATTGCTACCACTCCAATTTTTGTTAGTGCTGCCTACAAGCTTATAATTGCCGTTAACTATATCAGTAAAAACGAAGAAGCCATCATCGTCAGTTTCAGTTTTCTCAACAAGAGAATCGCCATTTTTTAAGAGAGAAACATTAGTGATAGTATTGTTAGTAAAACTGCTCATTGCAGAAGAATCTTTATTGTCATATTTTACATTACCAGAAATAGTGAATTTGAATCTTGAACTACATATTACATAAAGTTTAACAATTTTAGGTGAAATGCTATTGCAACTGTTAGATATTTTACATGTATATATTCCGCTATCACCGCATGCCACAGAGTTAATGCTGAATATACTATTAGTTTCACCTACTATATTATTTCCATTCTTAATCCATTGGAAATCAAAAGGGCTGGTTCCGCCGGGAGTCAAAGAAAAAGAAGTGTTATCTCCGGGATATTTAATTTGTTTAATAAATTTTGTATTTGAAGCAGGAGGAGAAATGACAGTTAAAGTAGCAGGGTTTGAAGTAACAGAACCGCAGGAATTTGATACAATGCAGGTATAAGCACCTGAATTGGAACTTACAGCTTTTGTAATGACATAAATGCTATTAGTAGCATCAGCAATATTCGTTCCGTTTTTTGCCCATTTATAAGAAAAGGGAGCATCACCGGATTTATTAAGAGAAAAAGAAATATCAGTATTTTCACAAATATTTCGATTACCTTCTTTTATAGAAGCTGTAGGAGAGGTGCATTGTATAGTAGTATTTACGCAGGTAGTAGAAGGCTTCGGGGAGGTGATTAAAGAAATATTGTCAAAATAAACGAAGAAATTTTGAGAGTCATTATAGTAACAATTAGCATCTAAATAAAACAGAATGTTTGTTTTATTAATAACAGTAGATAAATCGAATGTTACTTCCACCCTGGCCCAGTTGAGAGCCTGAGTGAAATAAAAACCAAAACCATTAACACCAAAACTAATGATGGATTCCACCCCATTAATTTTTACACTTGTTACAGGATTTTTATAGCTGCTTGAGCCTTGATCCCATAAATAAAACCTTATCCAGTCTTTAGGGTGATTTGCATAATAAGAGCTTAGCATATCGAATGAGATTACGACTTGTGAAAGACCTGAACAATTTTGCTGAGAAAGTCTTAAAAAATTTCCCCAATAATTATTCCAGGCACCAGAGAATCCAACACAACCGGCAGGATTTCCTTTTGAATTTGTCCAGTCAATAGGAGTATTGTAATTAGGGGCATACCATGTATTTGAGGGACATCCTGAGCTGTTATGGCATAAAATGTCTGAATTAAAAGGCTGAACAGTCATAATAGTAGTACCTGAGCCTAATAAAAATCTTATATCTCCGTCCTGATTTTTTGCTTTAGCATAGAAACAATATTGTGTCTGAGAAGTAAGCCCGGTAACGATAATGGAGCCATTAATTCCCCATTGTGCTTTGGTTTGAAATATTTCAGTAACACCCAGACTGCCGTTAGCCTGAACAAATTTACTAGTAGTTGTGCAGTAAATAGAGAAAGTAGAATAGTCAGGATTAGAAACAGGAGTTTCCTGCTGGAGAGTTAGGGTGATGGTAGTTGAAGCGGGAAGTGCCGAAAGCAGTGGGTAATCGCAGGCAGTATAGACAGGGGTGGTCATAGCTGTATAAGAAGAAACCAGGATATTTTTATAAGACTGAATCCTGAAATAATAAGGAAAATCAGGATTATCGGCAGTATTGTAGTTGTAGGTTTTTGAGGTATCGCGGAGCAAAGTAGTAACAGGACTCCAGGAGCTTCCATTATTAGAATACTCAAGGTTGTAGCCATCCACGCCTGAAACAGGAGACCAAGAAACCTGTAAATGATGCTGAAGACCATTAGCCGGATTGCCAATTTTAGCAGTAATGTTAGCCGGGGCATCAGGATTAGCATCAGGTTTAGCACTGGGTTCATCTGCGCCGATAGTAGGAGGATTAGGTCTCACCTGATGATCAATATCATCGGAAACATAGCTTAATAAGTTTGTTCCCTTACCAACCAAATCATTATTTTGAATATGGAGGTCAGAGTTAGAAATATATAATGGGTCAATATTTGTGGAATGGCTATCTCCGAGGGCATTAATAAATGTAGCATAAGTAGCATACTCTGTGCTGACAATTCTGCCAAATTTTCCTGTTGTAGTATTTGAAAAATAATTGTTATTATCAATAACATCAATTGACCCTAAATTATTAATACTGATTGTATAACCTTCTGCTTTATTAATAAAATTATTATTCCTTATATCATAATGTCCCTGTGTGGATGGTGAGCTATTATCAGCTCCATTTACATACATACAGCCTTTTATGTTTGTAGCAGGTTGTGAATTCAGAGTAAGGAAATTATTGTGATAAACTCTTGTGTATTGATTGAAATTTAATTCAAAACCAACAGTATTTCCGCCTGAAGTAGATGTGTTAAATGCAAAAATGAAATTATTAAAGACTTCATTAGGAGCTGCGTTTGTAGCATGACACTGATTCATATATAAACCCCATCCATAACCAATTGTGAAAAATATTTTGTTGTAGTTGAATTTTGTTTTATTAGGGCAATAATTAAGGTAAACAGAGTAATGTACGGCATCTACTGATGAGGTAATATTGTTTTCTATTATTTCAGGAGCATCATTATAGCTAAGATAAATAGCATAAGTTGCCTGGTCAATAAACCTGTTTTTATAAATTTTAGTTCCTGTTGCCATAGGACCATTTGTGTAAGATTCAAGGTGTATGCCACGAGAACCGTATTTAATAAGGTTGTTACTATATTCATTGTAATTATTTGCATAAGCCTGTTCAGGTTTTGAATATATTATAGAATATGTCCATGCCTGGCTATTAACAACATATCCGATAAGCTGGCAATTAAGAATTTTGTTATTTGAAGCACCTCCATAAATATCAAATACCCTGTTATTAGTTGTTTTAACGGTAAGCTTTCGGAAAGTTATATAACTCGCACCGTTTATTTTAACAGTAGCAGAACCGCTGCTTGTAAGGGTAACTTTTGTACTGTCATTATTCTGTGACTGAAATGTTATAGTATTAGTTGATGAGGCTCCGATTATTGGGGCTATTGTTAAGTTTTCAGTATAAGTGCCATCTTTTATATTAAATATAACAGGACCGGAAATTCCTGATGACATGGCAGTAATTGCTGCAGAGAATGACGAATAATTGCCTCCGCTACCAATAGTATAACTTCCTCCGGATAGTTGAGCGTTTGACTTAAAACACACACAAATTAAAATAATAATAAATAATTTTTTTAGCATAGTAATAGTATTAGAAGTTTAAAAAAATCTAAAAAAGTAAATTATTTATTATTCATATTACCTTGCTATAAACAAGATGTTTGTTTTTGTATGAATTGAATTTTTTAATTGTGAATCGTAAACAGAAGCTCGCAAATAATACACCCCCTGCTTTAATGCAGACCCGTCAAATTGTAAAGTGTATTTACCTGCTTTTTGTCTTTCATTTTTTAAAGTAGAAATCTTTTCACCTAAAACATTATATACAATAAGCTTAACGCTTGCATCTCCAGGTATTGTATAGTCAATATTAATAATGTTGCTGAAAGGATTCGGGTATGTGTTAATGCTGAAATCTGAAATCTGAAAGCTGAATATGATTTTTGGTATTACGATTTTATCAGTATTTATAGTGGTTGCATTAAAATCAGCTAATACACTTTCAGAGGACATAAGTATAGAGTAAGGAGTATCGGGTATTTGGTACTGAGCTTTAGATTTACAAGTGATGTAGAATAGAGGTTTGTCGGGAGTGATCTGATAGCCTTCATAATTTGCAGACCAGGCAATGTTGATCGAAAATTCATCAGATTCATCAGATTGTATTATGTTATAGATTAATCCATGAATGTCGGATTTTATATTGAGAACTGAGAACTGAGAACTGAGAATAGAGAACTTTAATCCTAAGGCACCGAGTTTAATATTATCATTAAGGTAGACAGGTAATTCAAATTCCTTACCTTTTTCAATATTCAGTATTCCTGCTGTACTGATAGGGTTCTCCATATTTTTTGGAGGAATAGGGGAATAAGAGGCATTAACATCTCCGGCACAAATAGCAGTTATGTTTTTAGTAATATCAAGACCTGTAATAGTAATTGCAGGGTTACTGAAATGCCAGTCAGGAAGCCTGACTTTGTTCATATCAACAAATTTGTTGATAATCCCGATATATCTTCTGTTAATCATTAAAGCATCAGAAGGATTTCGTTTTCCATCATTGTTTACATCAGCTGCCTTTTTTTTCAGAGGGTCTGTAATAGGAAACAAGCCAATATAATTTCTGTTAACGAGAAGCGCATCAACAGGATTGCTACCACCCCATGATTTAGAAGTTCTACAAGAAAGGCTATATGAGTCATTAATTAAATCTACAAATATGTAAAACCCATTATCATCAGTATTAATTGAATCAAGCATTATATCCCCTGTCCTTTTAAGATAAATTGTTGTATTTGTTTTATTAGTAAGGCTGCTCATTATAGTTGAATCTTTGTTGTCATACTTCACATATCCTAAAATAGCATATTTGTATCGAGTACAATTGAGAACATAAAGATTAACAATTTCTGCTATAATGCTAGTGCAGTTGTTGGTTATTTTGCAAGAATATACACCGGTATCTCCACAAGTTACAGAATTTATATTAAAAATACTATTTGTTTCTCCTGTAATATTATTATTGCTCTTTATCCATTGAAAATCAAAAGGACTTGTTCCACCGGGAGATAGAGAAAAAGAAGCATTTTCTCCCTGGTATTTAATTTGTTTTACGAATTTTATATTTGATGTTGGTGGGGAAATTACAATTAAAGTGAATTTTGGGAGAGACCTGGTTCCGCAGTTATTGCTCACTTTGCATGAATATTCATCGTAATCTGACGGTTTAAGATTGCTGATAGAATAAGTTGAATTTGTTGCTCCGGTTATATCGTTTGAACCCTTAGTCCACTTATAGCTGAGATTTGTTCCGGGTGCATTAAAGGCAAATGTTACTGCATCACCCTGACATTTTGTTATGTTAGAAATGGTATCCAGGAAAATCACTTTATCGTTTACAATCAAGGAGGTATTCGCAGTATAGTTATTGCAAAAATTGCTCACATTACAGCTGTAATTTCCTGCATCAGTTGTGTTTATTGGGTTAAATTGCAAGATACTATTGGTAGCCCCAGTAATTGGAATGCTATTTTTAAACCACAGGAAATTAAGATTAGTTCCATTTGCAATTATTATAAACATGTCATTTTCACCTGCACATTTTGTAATATCTGGTGAAATACTAGTTATTGAAACCGGATTATTAACATTTATTGGTATCTCTTCAGACATTGCACCATTTCCACAATCATTTGTACCATAAACAGTGATTTCACCTGAAACAGATGATGACGAATAGCTGACTATTATAGAGTTGGTATTTATTCCTGATGTAATTGTTGCCCCTGATGGTAAAGACCAATTGTATCCTGTAGCATTAAGTATGGCAGAAATAGTATAAGAAATATTTGTTTGACCCTGACATATATTAGTGTTACCTGTTATTTCACCCGCAGCAGAAGGTAAGGGATTTACTGTTACATTAAAATTGGGAGAAGGATTACCGTTTCCGCAATTATTAATACCATATACTGAAACACTTCCTGATGTTGCAGTCGATGAATAGCTGATTATAACAGAATTTGTATGATTGCCGGAAGTAATTATTGCTCCTGAAGGAATTGACCATGAATAATCTGTTGCATTATTTATTGGAGGGATAGAATAATTAACACCTGACTGACCCTGGCATATAATTGCAGTTCCGGTTATATTGTCAGCAGCAACAGGTAAAGGTTCTACTGTAATTGAGCTTGTATTACTAGTGGTATTTCCGCAATCACTTGAAACTTCACATGAATATGTCCCTGTATCAGTTAAGTTGAGATTTGAAAGCTTGTAGTTAGAAGTAGTAGCGCCATTTACAATAAGGTTGTTTTTAAACCACTTGTAAGTTGGGTTTGTACCATTTGCAGTTGCATAAAAAATAATATCTGTGCTTTGACATAGAGTTGGGTTTAATGGTGATAGGGTCACAGATGGAATATTGTTTACAGTTAGTGTACTTGCAGAACTTGTTGAGGAACCACATATATTTGTAACAATACAAGAATAATCACCTGCTGCAACCGTATTAGTTTTGTTTAAAATATAGGCGCTACTTGTTTCCCCATTAATTTTAATACTGTTTTTATACCATTTATATGTAAATGGGGGAGTTCCGTCAGTGTTTGATATGAAAGTTAAATCAGATTCTGGACACTGAACAGGATTTGAAGGAATTATGCTTACAAAAGGAAAAGTGTTTACAATTATAGTTATTGGATCTGAAGTGTTACTGCAATTAAAACTATTTGTAACAATAACAACATAATCATCAGATTTAGTAACAGAATAGTAGTTAGAAGTTGCATTAGCTATAATGCCACTACTGTTTTTCCACTGATAATTAAGGCCATTACCAGTATTGGTAAATAATTGTAAAAAACCTCCTTCACAGAAAGTTGTAGGACCTCCGGCAGATATGATTGCTAAAGGTAATGGATTAACTGTTACAATCAAAGGGGTTGAGATATTATAACAACCATTAGAATTGCTTACTTCTAAACTAAATACTTCAGATGAATTTGCAGTATAAGAACTATTAGTTTCTCCTGAAATAATTCCATTATTATTTTTCCACTGATAAGCCAATCCTGAGCCAGTATTAGCATTGAGTTGAACACTTCCTCCTGTACAGAAAGTTGTAGAACCTAAGGGAGTTATTGTTGCTTCAGGTAAGGTATTAATAGTAATGCTCTGGTCTGTCTGGCTTGAAGCAGAGCAACCATTACCATCAGTATAATTTATTTTAACATGCCCTGTTCCGGCTGCTCCCCAGGTTACAGTAGCTGTATTATTCCCTGTGCCACCACCTGCATTTATTGTTCCACCTGTAACAGTCCAAAGGTAATTTGACATGCTTGCCTGTGTTGTATAAACATTACCTGTTGAATTTGCACAAACTGCTGAAGTTGGACTTACAGTTGGTGTCGGAATAGCATTAATAGTAATGCTTTGATCTGTCTGACTTGCTGCAGAGCAACCATTACCATCAGTATAATTTATTTTAACATGCCCTGTT
>CAZMDE010000080.1:0-6915 GCA_964564355.1 uncultured Bacteroidales bacterium
AGCTTATTAAAGGTAAAGGTTAACAGGTAACAGGTAAAACTCCAACTGAAACTCCCATGTTCATCATTGCCTGTAATATTAGGCTGATACACAAACCCATTGTAAGAAATGCTCCGAATGTACCGGGACTCCTTATTGATATTCTTATACACCTGTATAATAATGTAAGATATGAAAGTATGATAACTAATCCGCCAACTAAGCCGTATTCTTCTATTATTATTGCATAAATCATATCTGATGATGATTGTGGAAGATAATCCTTTTGTTCGCTTTTGCCCGGAAGATTTCCCCAAAAACCTCCTTTAGCAATAGCCATCTTAGCCTGATCTGCCTGGAAGCTTTCCATTTCATTTGCTTTATCCTTGTTAACATATTCAGTCACCCTGTTAGTCCATATGTCTAATCTGGGCAAAACTTTGGGGTATTGTCTTGAAATCAGAAAAAGTATTGCAAATCCAACAATGCCAATGCCAATCAAAGAAAAAATATATTTTATTTTTATTCTCCCGACAAACATTAGAACAAGACAGGTTAAGAATAATAAAGCTGATGTGGAAAAATTTGAAGGCAGTATTAATCCGCATACCAATAAAATTGGAATAATAACTGGTAAAAAACCTTTTTTCATATCCTTTATCATATCCTGCCTTTTAGCTAAAACCCAGGCAATATAAATAATAAGAACCATTTTTGCAAAATCTGAAGTCTGAAAAGTAAGTTTTGTTCCCGGAATTACAAGCCAACGACTTCCTGAGCCCATTACCAAAGTTATTGCAAGTAGTGGGACAACTATCACCAAACCTATTCTTGCTATTAAAGCATAATTGGAATAACTGACAAGATGTGTAAGATACATCAATATCAAGCCGGCAATTATAACCCCAAATTGTCTTATTAAATAATACTCAGAACCTCTGTTTAATCTATATATAAGCGAAGTAGAAGAACTGTAAACTGCAAGAACAGAAAATATTGCAAAAATTATTACAACAGTCCAGATAACTTTATCGCCCCTGATGGATTTTAGATTTATTCGATTAATCAGATTTGTTAAATTTATTTGCATAACATTTTATTTATAAAGATATTCATGAACTCTCGCTTTGCTCAGGTCATCAGAATTATTGTTTATTAATAAATGAGTAACTAAAGTTCGTTAGTGAAATAAATTAAAGATTTAGAATTCCCTAACAACTTTCTTAAATTGTCTACCCCTGTCTTCAAAATCTTCAAATAAATCATAACTTGCACATGCTGGAGATAATAGAACAACGTCTCCTTTTTTCCCAATACTATAAGCATATTTGACTGCATCGGACATTGTCTTTGCTTCAATTATCAATTCTATATCTTGACCAAAAAACTTTTTAATCTGATCATCAAGACCAAGGCATATAATTGCCTTTACTTTCTTTTTAACTATCTCTTTTAACATTGCATAATCATTGCATTTATCCTGACCACCTGCTATCCATATTACTTGTTTGGTCATGCTTTCAAGAGCCCACCAGGTAGAGTTAATATTTGTTGCTTTTGAGTCGTTTATAAACTCAATTTCATGTATATTAGCTACATATTCTAGTCGGTGCTCAACACTATGGGAATCTGCCAGGCTTTCTTTTACAATATCTTTTCTGATATCAAGAACTCTTGAAACCATTCCTGCTGCCATAGAATTATAAATGTTATGTTTACCTTGTAATGCTAGACTTTCGATTGTTAACATATCTTTTTTATTTAAATTATTATTTTATTGTTAATTAAACATGTACCTTCTTCAAAGGGTATATTAGAGATTTTATTTGCCATTTATTTACTTCGCTTTGCTCCATAATATTTATCCATTATCTAAGTTTTAATGTAACTATTGTCAATACTGCAAGCATAATCTGTATTATCATAAACCTTAATACAATTTTAGCTTCATGATATCCTGAAATCTGATAATGATGATGTAATGGAGACATTTTAAAAATTCTTATTCCGGCTCCAAATTTTTTCTTTGTGTACTTAAAGTATGACACTTGCATTATAACTGATAAATTTTCTATTAGAAATATTCCGCATAGTAATGGAATTAAAAGTTCCTTCCTTATCATTATAGCAAAAACTGCTATTATTCCCCCAAGAGCTAAGCTTCCTGTATCACCCATAAAAACCTGTGCTGGAAAAGAATTGTACCACAAAAACCCAATGCAAGCTCCTACAAAAGCACTTATATAAATTGTCAATTCACCTATATTAGGGATGTACATTATATTTAAATAATTTGCAAACACAATATTGCCGGATACCCATGCTAAAACACCAAGTGTCGAACCTATAATTGCTGACACTCCTGTCGCCAGTCCATCCATCCCATCAGTTAGATTTGCACCATTAGAAACTGCCGCAACTATTAATATCACAATTGGTATAAATATTAAGAATGACCATTTTTTATAACCATCTCCTAACCAGGAAAGCAAAACCGAATAATCAAACTCATTGTTTTTAATAAAAGGAATTGTCGTTTTAGTTGATTTTACAGGAGTTTTAGCAAATAACCTTACTACTCCCTCTTTGCTCTTAACTTTTAAAACCTCACTTGTGGTTATAATCTGCTGATGATAAGTCTTCTCTTTTATAACAACATTCTTATTGAAATACATAGCATAACCAACAATCAATCCGATACCAACCTGACCGATAATCTTGAATTTTCCTGCTAATCCTTTTTTATTTTTTCTGAAAACCTTTATATAATCATCAATAAATCCCATTAAACCAAGCCATACAGTTGATATCAATATTAGAATTATATAAATATTATCAAGCTTGGCAAATAAAAGTACTGGTATAAGAATAGATGCTAGAATTATTAACCCGCCCATTGTTGGTGTGCCCTGCTTCTCTTTCTGCCCATCAAGCCCTAAGTCCCTTACTGTTTCTCCTACCTGTTTCTTTCTAAGTAAATTAATAATTCGTTTTCCTATGAATAAAGAAATAATCAGAGATGTAATAATAGATAATGAAGCCCGGAAAGAAATGTATTGAAATACACCTGCTCCAAGGAAATCATAATGCTCTTTTAAATATGTAAATAAATAGTACAGCATAAATATCGAGTATCAAGTTTCAAGACTTGCGTCTTGTGTCTTGTTTCTAATTTTAAAAATTTCTTTAAGTATTTTCTTATCATCAAAAGGATATTTAACTCCTTTTATTTCCTGATAATTCTCATGTCCTTTACCTGCAACAAGAATTATATCGCCCGGCTTTGCTAACAAACATGCAGTCTTAATTGCTTCTTTCCTGTTAACTATAGACAAAACATTGGAATTCTCCATTTTCAATTCTCCATTTTCAATTTTTGATATTCCCTTCAGCATGTCAGCTATAATTTCTTCAGGGTCTTCTGAACGGGGATTATCTGAAGTTATAATCACTTTGTCACTACCTTCTGTTGCAATCTTTGCCATTATTGGTCTCTTGGCTTTATCCCTGTCACCCCCGCACCCTAATACAGTTATAAGTTTTCGGCTGTCAGTTGTCAGTTCCGCTGACTGATGACGAATTTGATTTATAGTATTAATCACGTTGCTCAAAGCATCAGGAGTATGAGCATAATCTACAATTGCAATAACAGAAGAAAGTGGACTGTATTCTGTAGACTGTGGACGTATGATTTCAAACCTGCCTTCTACAGAGTCAAGATTGCTTAAACTTGTTAGCACCTTGTTTTTATCTAGTCCAAGCAAAATTGCTGTAGAATAAATAGCAAGAAAATTATAAGCATTAAAACTTCCAACTAACTTACACCATACTTCATTCCCATCTATATTTAGTTGCAAGCCTGAAAATTCATTCTGTATGACTTTTGCTTTGAAGTCAGCCATTTTTTGTAAGCTGTAAGTCTTTTTAACAGCTTTTGTATTTTGCAGAATAACATTCCCGTTTTTATCATCAATATTGCTGATAGCAAATGCTTCTTTATCCAGATTATCAAAAAACGTCTTCTTTGCTTTAATGTATTCATCAAATGTTTTATGATAATCAAGATGATCATGGGTAATATTTGTAAATACACCTCCTGCAAATATTAAACCTGCTATCCTTTTTTGTACAACAGAATGCGAACTAACTTCCATAAAACAATGAGTGCAATTCTCATCTACCATTCTGCTCAATAAATAATTCAACTGAATTGCATCTGGAGTTGTATGAGTTGCTTTTACTTCATTCTCATTTATTTTGCATCTGACAGTTGAGATTAATCCGGTTTTATATCCGGCATTACAGAAAAGATTATATAACAATGTAGCAATTGTGGTTTTGCCATTAGTGCCTGTTATTCCCACCAATTTAAGCTTTCCGGATGGGTTACCATAAAAATTTGATGCAACATACCCAAGAGCTAAGCTGCTGTCTTTAACTTTTATGTATGTAATATTATTTATTTTTTCTCCCGGAATATTCTCGCAAACTACTGCAACTGCACCATTCTTTATTACCTGATTAATATAATTATGCCCATCTGTATTTGTTCCCTTTACAGCTATAAATAATGTACCAGGAATAATACTCCTTGAATCAAAACTTATCAATTCAATTTTTTTATCAATTGAACCTTGAATTTCAATTACATTTATGTTATTTATTAGCTCCTCTATTTTTTTCATTTGCCTTATTACTCACTACTCAATACTCATTCTATGATAGTTCTAATTTTACTTCCTTGACTCTTATCATTTTTGCACTTTTAACAATCCCTTTTCCATTGAAAGTTACTTTATATCCTGAATTCTCTAAAGTAAATACAGCATCTTTCAAACCCATTCCAATAACATTTGGAATGTCACCTGCTTTGCTTATAGGATTAACTGATAAGTTTAGCGTTGAATCAACCTTAGCTATTACCCAATCGTTTTTAATATCTGATCCTGTTAAAGGATATTTAAAATCCGAATTTATTTTTTTAATATCATAATTATTTACTACTTTAGTAACAGGTGCAAAATCCTTTTTAGCTGACTTTGGTTGTTCCTGGTAATTATTCAATAATGCAGAATAAACTTTATCTGCAATATCTTTGAAAACAGGCGCAGCTACAGCACCCCCATAAAATGCTCCTGCAGAAGGATTTGTTATTACAACAATACATGAATACTTTGGCTTATCTGCTGGGAAATAACCTGCAAAAGAAGCTCTGTAAATCATTTTCTGTTTATTCTTGTTTACATAATTTATCTGAGCTGTTCCTGTTTTACCTGCAACTTTATACAATGAACTTTTAAAGCAACCTTTACCGGTTCCCCTTTCTACTACCCCTTCCATCATTTTCCTGAGCTTACCTATTGTTTCTTTTGAACATACAGATTGCTTTATAACTGTTGGATAAAATGTCTGTTCTAATTTTCCCATCTCTCTGATTTCCTTAACAAACATTGGTCTTACCATTTTTCCATTATTGGCAATTGCATTATAAAAAGTAAGTATCTGAAGAGGGGTTATTTCTACTTCATATCCAAATGCCATAGATGGCAAAGAATATTCAGTATGCCACCACTTTGATTTAGTATCTTTTATATCCGGAGCTTTTTCCCCGAATATTGTTAGCCCTAGCGGTTTTTGAATATTCAGCCTGTATAATCCATCTATGAATTTCTTAGGATTATTTTGATAATTATTCCATATTACTGCAGTTGTACCTATATTAGACGAATGCTCAAAAATTGATTTAACTGTATTTATTCCTGCTAAAACATGTACGTCACTTACAATTTTTGCCCCGAACTGCTTTTTACTAAAATCAGTATTAAACAAACTGTTAGTGTCAACAACTTTATCTTCAAGTGCAACTGCCAGAGATACTAGCTTAAAAGTGGAACCTGGGTCTGTTGCTTCACCTATTGCATAATTAAAAGCTTCTGAAAAAATTGTTTTCCCTTTTACACTATCGCGTTTTAAATTTACTATCGCTTTGATTTGTCCCGTAGCAACCTCCATTAAGACAGCACAACCATGTTCAGCCTTATTTTTAATAAGGTTTTCCATCAGTGAATTCTGTGCTACTTCCTGTATATCTACATTAATTGTTGTAACAATATCTTTACCATTCTTAGGTTCAACAATACTGCTATCATTATATAATGGTAATCTTTCTCCTCCTGCAACCAGCCTTACTAAACCTTTTCCATTTACACCTGTTAACCTTTTAACTTTTTTAGAAAAATACCCCTCTAAGCCTACATAAATAGTGTCATTTCTATATTTACCCGTAATTGAATCTTTTATAGGCACTATTGCATTAAACCCTATTGTTCTTTTTGCAAGCAGGTCATATGGCATTACTCTTTTATCATACTGTTTAATATCCAAACCAATTACATTTCTTCCTGTTTTGAATTTTGGAAATTTTTTAATCCTCTTCAATTGCTCATATAAAACATCTTTTTTAATTAGTAAATATCCTCCTCTGCGTTTATCTCTTCTGCCTTTTCGCATAAGGGTTTTGTATTCACCTGAGCTTCTGTCTTTAAATAAACCTGATAAGCTGTCTGCTAAAGGTCCAACTGTTTGTGAAAAATCATCGTCACTTATTACAATTGTTGAAGCATTTAGTCTAAGCTCAAATATTGGCACTGATGTAGCAAGAAGCTGTTTTCCGTCATCTGCATATATATTACCTCGTGTTGCTTTTATTACCTGCGTTCTTACAGAAAATTCTTTTGCTCTTTCTTTCCAGTATTTACCCTGAGAAAATTGAATACGGATAATTTGTCCTATAATTATAAATGAAAACAATATAATACAGACATACAAAATATAAACTCTGATAAGTATGGTATTTTTTATTTCCTGCATAATTTTATTCAGTTATATCTATTCCGTTTTCAATTTAAATTTCCCCACTCACTACTCCCCACTCAC